>NZ_BAOS01000030.1 GCF_002443295.1 Candidatus Scalindua japonica
CTGCTAAACAGAAGTCCTTATTCTGGTGTCGTGTTACTGGCGGTAACGATACCCCGATTGTACTTATGCACTACAGTCCCAGCCGTGCAGGAGCTGTAGCCAGCAAACTGTTGGAAGGGTTCAGTGGTTTTTGCAAACCGATGGTTACGCTGGTTATGGGGCATCAGCCTCGCGTCCTAATGTTATCCAGTTGGGATGCTGGGCACATGTTCGTCGTAAGTTTGATGTTGCAAGAAAAGCCAGTTCGCCAGGCGCTGCCAATATTGCCCGGCAAGGCATGGAGTTGATCAGAGAACTCTACTACCTTGACAATCAAGAAAAAGAGAAACCACCGGATCAACGAAAGAGATATAGACAAGAGGTAGTTAAGTCTTGCTTGGATAAGATCCGTTCCTGGATTAATAGAAATCAGGTGCAGGCGTTTAGCTATGGAGGTTTGCTGTCGAATGCATTTACCTACATTAACAACCAATGGTCAAAACTAACAGTTTTCGTGGAAGACGGACGCCTGCAACTGGACAACAACAATGCGGAACGTCATATCCGGCCTATTGCGACGGGTAGAAAGGTGTGGTTGTTTGCACAAAGCGAGGCCGGTGCAAGGGCAACTGCAACTTGGTATTCGCTGGTTGAAACTGCAAGGGCTAATGGATTAGAGCCTTACTGGTATCTTCGAAAGGTTTTCGAAGAGATGCCAATGTATTTACGAGATCGAAAACCAGTAAATGATTTACTGCCTTGGAATGTCGATTCCAAGGAACTGGAGCAACTCGCTAGACGTGATTAACTGGGTGCTTACTGATTGAAGATGAAGATTTGAATATTCTATCATTAGTCTGGGGATTATTTAAAGGAATCAATTTCAATATTAGGAAAATATATAGTACAGCAAGGCAAAAGTTTCAATGGAGTTGATGCCTTATATATTCTTTCGTCTAGAATGATAGCAAATGAGTTGATTGGAACGGATACAAAGATATTTTTGATAACAAGCGATCAAAAACTCTACAATGCGGCAAAAGATGAAAGTTTATTTGAAACTTTTCACTTTTGGACATGTAACCTTGGGTGTGGACATCAAAATCATATACCTGCAAAGGGTGCTAAAGATAGACAAAGAGAAAATTTTGAATGTAAAAAATGTGGTACTAATACCTTAATTAGAAGTGAATTTATTTCTACAAATACATGTCCAATATGTGGTAATCATTGTAGTGAGTGTAATTACGAAAATTGTGTCTCAACTTATATTCTTAATTTGTAATTTTTAAAGAAACAGGCTTTTTCTGCAATCTACCGAATTATCATTTCAAACAGACATAAAATCATCATTTAATGGGCAGAGCACGTTACGTGTATTGGACTTAATGGATAAGGGGGAAAATAATTGTCGTTAGACAGGAGAAATAGTTGACGCCAGTCAGAAGATACTTTTGTCATTTGCGAATGTCCCACTCAAAACCGATATCATCTAACTGTTTGATATGATCACCACTAAGTTCTCCTTTTCTATATTTTGCTCGTTGAGTATTTGCCCACTGTCCAAGGTGCCAACTAGCAGAAACATTACAATTTCCATGATCTTCCTTGTATTTTTTAAGTTCATCGAGCATTTGAACCCACGTTTTAATATTCCTTACACTCGTCTTCCTTATATTATAACTATCCTGCTTTTTTTTATGTGGAACCCACTCAAATCCAATACTTTCTAAACTTTCAATACGTTCATTACTAAGATTTTCAGTTCTGTATTTTGTGCGTTGAGCTGCAACCCAATTAACAAGTTTCTTGTCTGGCCAACTTTTAGGAACGTTACAGTTTCCATACAAATTCTTGTATGTTATTAAGGTTTTTAACTTTTCATGCCACAATTTTTTTTGTATTTCTTCTTTTGCCTCTTTTAAAGGAGACACCCACTCAAATCCAATACTTTCTAAACTTTCGATACGTTCATTACTAAGACTTTCAGTTCTGTACTTTGCTCGTTGAGTTGCAACCCAATTAACAAGCTTTTTATCTGGCCAACTGTTAGGAACGTTACAATTTCCATACATGTTCTTGTATGTTATTAAGGTTTTTAGCTTTTCATGCCACAATTTTTTTTGCCTTTCTTCTTCTGCCTTTTTAAAAGGAGAGACCCACTCAAATCCGATACTTTCTAAACTTTCAATACGTTCATTACTAAGATTTTCAGTTCTGTATTCTGTACGTTGTCTAGACACCCAACCAACAAGTTTCTTGTCTGGCCAACCGTTAGGAACGTTACAATCTTCATACATGTTTTTGTATGTAGTTAAAGCTTCAAACATCTCGCCCCATTTTTTTTCGTGATGTTTTCTCAATAATGAGTTATCGGCATGCCAAGCAAAACCGATATCTTCTAAACGTTTGATATGATCTTTGCTTAATAGTTTGTATGTGTAATTAGAACGCTGTGTTCCAACCCAAATTGCTAGTTGCTTATTTTCGTTCCAATTGCTGGGGACATTACAATCTCCAAATATTTCTTTATATTGTATTAACTCACCGTATCTCAAATCCCAGGTATTACTCAGCTTGTCTGTACATACGGCAGTAATTGACTCTTTAATGGTCTTAAGTGAAATATCTACACCAAAAAAGTCTATCTTATCACCAAAGTCATCACTTTTTTGTTTTCTGTGCCTTCCCTTATTTTCCTGCATCAGTCTTATGGTGTCAGCAAGAACTTCATCCTGCTCCTGCATTGCCTGTAATATATTCCAGACTTCTCCAAAATCAGTTTTATCTACAGCATCTTCTATCCTTTCCTCTGTTGCCATTTCCAGATAAAGAGGCACTAGTATATACCCGTATGTTTTATCAGGGTTTTGTGGGTCTTTTCGCATTGCCCGTCCTGTTGCTTGTACTATATCTACCTTGCTTTTTTTTGGTGACATGAATGCTACCAAGTCAACAGCAGGCAGATCAACCCCCTCGGTAAGACAACGTGCATTAGAAATAACTGAACAATCTGAGTTCTTAAATTCATTCATAACTCCCTCACGTGCTGCGGTAGACATTGTTCCATTTACATGAAACGTGTTAAACTTTGGCAGATGCCTACGAATTCCTTCTGAACCTTTTCCTGTAAATGATTTTGCTGTATTTATTGATTTGTGAAATGTAAAAACACGTTTAATATTGTATTTATTTATAGCATCTCTGAAAGCAATTTGATGTGCAACCAGTTGAGCATTTACCACATCACCATTGATAATTACTTCTCCCCTTTTTAGAAGTTCCTTGCTGACCTGTTCTGATGTAACCACTGATATGATTACTTTATAATTGCAGATTATGTCCTGATGTGCTGCTTTGGCAAAGGATAATTCGTGTGCTACTTTGCCGTATACATCAGAATTGTCCATAGAGTAAACAAGGTCGAAGTTCCCTTCTTCATTCTTTTTGTTTATATTATAATGTCTGGGAGTAGCAGTAAGAAACAGGCGTTTCTTACTGCATAAATTATCATCTTTTAACGCAAATCCAAACTTTTTTCCTTCTCTGCCTGCAGTTTTATGTGCTTCATCAAATATACCAAGGTCAAACCTGTGAATATTGTCCATGCCTTCTGCTACAATATGAGCCGACTGATATGTAGAGAACACAATTTTCACTCCTTCAGTATTTTGAGAAAGGAATTGTTTTACAGTGCTGCTTTCAGTAGTAACCGCAAAGTCAAGATCAGATTGATTAATTTTTATACTATCAAGTTCTTTGCTTGCAACAGTAGGATCTGAACAAACGCATAAATAGGAAATATGTTGCCACTTTGTCTCTTTAAGCCATTCATGAAGGGTTTGCCTTACTAGTGTTAGTGACGGAAGAAGAACTAATGTGTTCTTGCAATCCATTTGTTCTGATACCCATAAAGCAACAAGTGTCTTGCCTGTGCCACATGCCATAAGGGCAGTAGCACGGTCTTCATCTTTTAAGGTAGAGAGTATGTCTTCAATGGCTTCTTTTTGATGGGGCAGAGGTGTCTTTCTCTCTACTTCTACTTCACCACTTTGTAGCCATTTTAGAATAGTCTCAAAATCACTCTTTTCTAAACGGTCAAGGTCATTGCCACGTATACAATGAAATCCTGTGCGTTCATTTATTACTGAAGTAATATCGTTGCTGTTAGTAAATAAAACACGCTGACGGACGTTATCAGTAAGCCCCATAAATGTTGATATTTCTCTCCATGTCAGTGATGGCCGTCCTTTGCGGAATTTAGCTTGATACGCATTGAATGTATTTGAGGTCGTCTTATATACTCCATCAACGCCATTGTCTTGTTGATTATTACCTAAAGACAGGTTTTCTTTAATACCAGAAGGGATTGATTTAAACGGCCAGACCTCTTCTGCCTGTTCAATCTTTTGAGTAAAAAAATAGGCTTCAGCAAAAACCTCAAATGCATCACCTATATCAACGGTTGTGGGTAGTTTGGAGATACGATCTTCCAGCTCTGCAAAGCATGTTAAGTTGTCGAATAACCTTGTTTTAAGAAAGAAGCTGGTTTTGTAATGTTTAGGTAACATATAGTGATCTTATAATAATTATTAATCTTAAAATCAATGAAGAAACTAAGGATTGTTGTCAATTTCATCCCTTTGTGCCATGGCACACCTTTCATACAGAAACACACTTTTGCATAATTCACAAGCACAATAAAAAATGAATTTAGAATCAGCATAAGTGAGTACTCATTTAGTGTATTTAGAAATAATAGTATTTATACTCGTAGCGAAAAGAAATTCGAGAATTCTCGAGACAAACATGTTTGAATCTGTCATAATACTTTTATGACAGATTTTAAGCTCACACAGGACGAAATATCCAGTCTAAAAGTGACACATAGGACAACCAGGAAGAAACGAGAAGCCGACCGGATAAAGACGATAATACTACTTGGCACAGGATGGTCGGTCCGTGAAGTAGCAGAGGTTCTTATGCTTGACGATGATACTATAAGGAACTATCTAAGCCGTTATAAAGAGGGAAAGCTTGAGCTTCTATTGAAAGATAGCCACAAAGGATATGGCGGTAAGTTGTCCAAGTCAGAAATTGTGCAATTAGATGACCATCTGAATAATAATACTTATGGAAGAACTCAAGACATAGTATTTCATGTATCGAAACATTTCAAAGTAAAATATAGTATTAGCGGGATGAGAGATTTCCTTCACAGGATTGGCTATGCATACAAAAAACCAAAGCTCACACCTCCT
>NZ_BAOS01000031.1 GCF_002443295.1 Candidatus Scalindua japonica
TGGCAGTTTTTAACCGTTTTTATAGCCTTTTCAGGAGTGAAATCATGTGTAAATGTGCAGTGAAAAAAGAGAAAAAATCTAGAGTTATGACCGTTAAAAATAGCTGGCGGTTAAGGGCTTTATTTCGTATTGAAAAGCTTATCCGGGAAGTTGGCCAGGAAGCAAGAGCAAAACGAATGGGTTATTGTGGAAATACTATTTTCGTGAAGGTTAAAAAAGGAGACCCATCCAATGTTTTATATGAACCGCAACTACGTTGTAAAGACAGGGTTTGTCCAGTGTGTAATTCATATCGTGCTTCTATTCTATCTCGAAAGGTAGAAAAACTTGGTAAAGATATGGAAAACCCTCATTTACTGACAATAACTGCTAATACATTAAACAGGGATAGTTTAAAAACTGCTGTTAATTATTTTAAGAAATCAACAAGTTTACTTAAAAAAGAGCGTTCATGGTGGAAAAGATATATCCGGGGAGGCGTGGAACATATTGAAATTACATACAAAGAAGGAACCGGCTGGCATGTTCACTCACACATGTTAGTTGATCTGGCCGTTGATCGTAAAGTTGAGAATATGCAGCTTACAGACAATGGTTATTTTCTAGACCCACTGAAGAAAGACCTTGAGCATGTTCTTTTAAAAGTTGGTCTTGGCACTATTTCAGATATCAGGCCGGTAACCGAAGGATATGGAAAGGAAATCTCAAAGTATTCCATGAAGTTTGATCTTGATATTGAAGAAGCTCGACTTAAGGAGATAATTGTTGATATGAAGGGTAAAAGGATGGTGTTAAGGTTTGGTAACTGTTATGGCCAGAAAGAGATGGAAGAACTTACACCGAAAGAGGAAGAACAATATGAAACACTTGGAACTATTAAGGAAGTTGTTGATAAGTGCTTTAAAGAGACGGGTGTTGATAGTGAGCTGGTCGGGTTTGCACTCGGAGCGGTAAAGATCGGACTCATAGAGTTATGGTCAGCTAGCTATGAACCTGAACCTTTTCAAGGCGTGAAAAATGATTCATCCTAACATGATTTCTACTTCCCTGATCCTTTAGTAAAAAAACGGAAAGGGAAATCACAAAATCCTTTTCATTTACACTTTTTTTATAATGCTTTTAAACTAAAGGTTTCTGGAAGTATGTAAAGGCATGACAAAACGCCTTATCTTTGGCGTGATTTTTCATACTGTAAGAAATTTCAATATTAAAAAGGGATTTACATAAAAGTTAGTAATGCAGTGATACTTAGTATTTGTAATATGTTTTTTACTCCAGGATGATTGCTTTTAAAACGAAACCAAAAAAAACTTTTTACAAATACGGCTATAACAAAAGGTGCTGAAAACAGTTAATAAAATATTGGAGACCTTCATGGCAATTGTATATAATGCAGCCGATAGCGACATGCAGACGCGATCAGGCTTCGGGAAGGGAGGAGTATATGTTTAAACGAAGCGGTGTCTGGTGGGCGTGTATAAGGCACAATGGTAGGAAGATTCAGAAGAGCCTTGAAACCTCTGATAAAAAGCTGGCGAAAGCAATTGAAGCAAAGATTCGAACAGCAATTGTTGAAGGAAAGTATTATGAAAAGCCTATAGAACGTGATAAGACCTTCGCGCAGTTGATGGATAAGTTTATGAAGGAACATGCACCAAAGGTGTCAGACAGTATGCAGAGAAGTTATGCTTCATATTTAAAGCATCTTATTCCTTATTTTGGGGATTCAACTTTATTGTTAGTATCCCGTAAAAAGATATCCGGTTATAAGGTCTTAAGAAAGGATGAAGGAGCCAGGCCAGCTACTATCAATCGTGAGTTGGCAATGGTATCTAAGGCTTTTACATTAGCCCTTGAGGATTGGGAATGGATTGATGGCAATGACAAGCCTTTTTCCAAAATGTCATACGAGAAGGAGAACAACGTGCGTGACAGATGGCTGACAGAAGAGGAAGAAAAGAGGCTTCTTGAAAGTAGTCCTGGGTGGTTGCGTGAGATAATTAACTTTGCATTGAATACCGGCTTAAGACAGGATGAATTACTTTCCCTTGAATGGAACAGAACAAATCTTTTCCGTAAAACCATTCTTATCAAGAAAACAAAGAATGGAAAACCTAAGACTGTTCCATTGAATCGAAACGCAATGGAGGTGATTGAGCGGAAGTCCGAGGAAAAGGTAAGGATACTTAAAAACGATTTTGTATTTGTCAGCAGTCATGGAACAAAGATTGATCGGCATAATCTCAGAAGGGCCTTTAATAATGCTGTAAGAAGGGCTGAGATTGAAGATTTCAGGTTCCATGATCTGAGACATTGCTTCTGTACCAAGCTGGCACAAAGAGGAGTAGATATATACAAAATTGCTAAGCTGGCCGGACATGAAGACATTCGGATGACTCAAAGATACTCTCACCATTGCCCGGAAAGTTTGAGAGATGGAGTCGAAGCTTTAGAAGTTGACTACAATCTGACTACAATGGAAGAAAAAAGAGGATTTTAAGCATGACAGAATTAGTCATAACCCTTTTGCAGGAAATGGTCGGGGCGACTGGATTCGAACCAGCGACCTCTTGAACCCCATTCAGTTCCATTGGTATAAATTGTTTTTTATTTTAATTCTAACTGTTTTAGTTTATTTGGCTTATAGGCACATTTCCACAATCTAATTTTAGTCTATTTCAGGGTGTTTTGAGATATTTTGGGTACAATTTGGGCACAGTAAACCTCTTTTTTGGCACTCAAGAGACTGGGGGCGAATCCCTGTTTCGGCTATGATAACAATTTTGTATTCAAGTGCTTAGTATTTTTAACAAGGCAAAAATACCGTTACTAGGTGAAAATATGCTGTGAATGGATAGTTATGTGGATATCTTTACTGCAAAAATATATCTAACTTATGCAAGCCAATGGCATTCATTTTGCGAATTTCAAACTGTTGTGGGCTTGATACGCGAATATATCAATAAACGGAGTTGACAATTTTTTAATAATTCTCATAATAAAGCGGATGAATAAAAAAACACTCCCAGAACCTACGGTACTTGCCTTTATTATTTGTGATACTGTGGTTGAAGATAAGTTAACAAATAAAAAAAGTCTAATAGGCTTATTTAGTAATGTTAATGCAACCCATTTCCCATGCACGTTACCAGTAATCAATGTTTTTGTTAGTTTAACGGGAGGACATGGCGAATATCAATGTTCATTGTCTTGCATGAAAGACGATGGAAGCAATGAAATTCTTAAACTATCAGGTCCAATTAAATTTGAAAACCCCTTAGCGATTGTGGAATCAAATTTTACCATAGGAGGGGCATCTTTTCCGGATGCAGGTATATACCGCTTTGAATTTTCATGTAACGATATACCTATAATTTCTAGGAAATTTCAAGTTATAGAAAGGAAAAATTCATGAGCTTAGTTGCTGAACAGGAAATGAAAGTTTTTAAGAAAGGCAATGCGGAAGTGGAAACTTCTAAAGATGGCCCAGAGTTGAAATGTTATTTTTACCACTTCACTGTTGACTTACACCCTGTGATAGTCCCATGTCAAGAATTAACAGATGAAGAGATTGTGACCCTTGCAGAAAAATCAGGTTCTTTTGATTTCCTTTATGAACCAGAGGAGGACATTTACAGCCCTTCAGATGGTACTCCAATATGAAAAAAGGTGATGTTGTATTAATTACTTTTCCTTTTACTGATTTATCATCTGTCAAAGTAAGGCCAGCACTTGTCATTTCCAATGATAGCTACAATGAAATCCAGGATGATACCGTATTGCTTTTAATAACCTCTAATATTACAAGGTTATCACCTGATGACTACCTTCTTGAATCAGAAAATCCTGAATTTGCGAATACAGGACTAAAAAACCCTTCAGTTTTTAGAGTGGGAAAAATACATACATTAAAAAAAACACTTTTACGTAGTAAACTGGGCTTTGTGGGTTCTGGTATTTTAAAGGAAATAGAAGACCGGTTACGTAACTTGTTACAGCTTTGATATTAATATTTACAAGTACGAAAAAAAGTAATTGAAAAATTATAGCTTTTAAAGCTTGCCCGTTTTCAATGCTGAAACTACGAAGGTTAAGATAATTTTCTATTTAAATATTAATTCCATGTCCTAAAATAAATTTCAAATCAGATGTATTTGTTACTGCTGTTTCTGGAATCAATTTGTATTCCCAAGGTTTATCTTTCAGCTCTTTTGTTGCGACTTCTGCCCATTTTATTGCGACCCTTGCTTTTTCTTTTACATCCTCCTTTATAGTAGGTTGTAAATCCCTCATGCCTTTTATTTCAATGAGATATTTTTTGTTCTCTGTTTCCGCTATAAAATCTGGTGTATAGGAATGCCCTCGATGATAAATAGGAATTTTGCCCTCTGGTGGCCTTATCCATTTAATAACGGCATTGTCTTTTTCAAGGATCGCAGAAAATTCCTTTTCGGGCACAGAATCAAAAGGTATTAATGGGTAAATTGTCTTCTCGAATCCCTCAAACAGATAGCTTTTGATACGAGAGGCTTCAACATTGTCATTATAGTGTAATACTCCCTTTTCAAGATAAACTGTTTTGGAATATTCTTTTGGAAATCTTAAGGGATTTTTTCTGATAGAAACCTCAACTTCATTTTCTTCGTGAATATTAGCTTCAATCTGATTTCTTAAATCATTAATAATTGCTTTACGATATAAATGAACTATCTTTTTTATATCCTTTTCATCCACATTCATCCTTTCTATGTATTTCTTTGCCAAATCAAGTGCCACTTCTTTGTCATTTTCCGCAGCCAGTTCCTCAACCTCATCAATAAGACGGCCTGCAATAAAAACGACCGGATTTTCTACTTCTAACAGATCTACCTCCTGGCTTTGCCGCTCAAGACCGGAAGCTAAGTCATGCTCTATAATTCTTTGCGAAACCAACTCAAAGGGACCAGTTTGCACTTGTACTTCAAAAGTAGCAATGTCACGCTTAGGATAGATATCTAAAAAAATATGAGGGACATCAATTGTTAATTTAGCATAATTGACAAGTATCTCTTTGTATTTTCGCTTTATTTCTTCAGGATTGATTTCAGGAAGCGCCTCTTTTTCATCATCAAATAGAGTTAACTGAGCGGAGTTATCCTTTTCTTTTGAGTCTGGATGAATGTTAGATTCTAATTTTTCTTTTTTCTCCTCAAACGCCTTTATGTCTCTATTTACAAGCTGCTCAACAACTTCGTCAATTTTTTCTTGCTGTGTATAGTGTGAAGCAAATAGGCTTAAATCCAATTCCTGCATTTTGTCGAGTACTTTTTCGGTATCAATAAATTTTCGCTGTACTTTTACTGTTTTTCTCGGTGTTGTATCTGATTCATCTATTTGTCTAATCTTAAAGAGAGGGCTGTTTTTAGACGCATCAATCAGTTTTGCGTAATTATCGTGGCTGATAATCTCTAACGAGTCTAAATCAACATCATCGGTTATGGTTCCAAAAGGCAATCGCAAACCTCTGCCGATTGTCTGTTCGGTCAGAATTTCGCTTATTGATGCCCTTAGCGGGATAATCGTATAAAGATTTTTAACGTCCCATCCTTCCTTAAGCATATTAACGTGAATCACAATTTCAACAGAACTTCTATAGCTTTCAACAGAAAGCAATTGTTTTATGTTTTCATCACTTTCTACGCCTGTTTTACCTGAATGAACCTCTATAACCTTTCCTTTGTATTGCCCTTCAAAGAAAGAATCAGATTCTATTCTTTTTCTCACTTCACTTGCATGTGTTGTGTCTTTTGTTGAGATAAGTACAAATGGTTTAACAGGCGGCAAATTGTTAGCGGCGCAATATTCAAGAAGCCGTCCTTTTTTTATTTCATGAAGCGTCATACCATCCATGAGTTTTAATGTCTCTATCTCTTCGGCATCTGAAGTTGTAAGATTGCTTCTTGTTACAACAGTTGGTGTTTTTATAAATCGGCCTATTGATTCCGCTAGAGTAAAAGAATAAATTACATTATCTTTGGTCTTAGGGGTAGCGGTATATTCAAGTCCTAAAACAGGCTTTAAATGATTAATCGCTTTTAAAGATGCAGGTGCTCTGTATCTGTGGCTTTCATCCATTAAAATAACAAGGTCACCCATTTCCCGTAAAATCGCTGAAAATGAATCCCCCAGTTGTTCATGAAAGCGGTGAAATCGGAAATCCGCATCACCACGCTTAAATATCTTACTGATATTAAAAATGAAAATATTGGCTTCGTCATAAATTGTTAACTGGTCAGGGTTAAATCGTAAATAATTATCACCATCCCATATTGATGGCTGTGGAAAATCAGAAAGCCCGACAAACATATATTTTGGGTGTGATGCATGAAGTTCTGCTCTCAGCTTATCGTAAATGGTGATATTTGGAGAGAGAATAAAGAAGTTTTTATATCCCCTGGTTTTCCACAAATAATAGATAGACGCGCCCATAAGCCGTGTTTTTCCAACTCCCGTTGCAAGGGCAAAGCAGAAAGAGGGAAAGTCCGTATCAAATTTAATCGGTGTTGTCGCTTTGCTCTTTTCACTGGCCCTGGCTTCAACAGTTTCAAGTGTTGCGGTTTTATAATCAAGTCCATTGCTTATGGTATCCAGTAATTCCAGAGCTTTTTCCTGCGGCTCTCTCAAACTCATATATTGTTTTATTAAATAAGGTAAGTTCATCTTTTATCCTCATCAAAATCACATTTTTCCAATAAGTTCCTGGGTATCTTTTTAATCTCAACATTATCAGGTATTTTAAGATTTCTGGATTTCCTGGTGCAGTAAATTAACAATGACTGGTCTTTGCCAATATCTTCCGATAGTGATTCCATATAAGCTTGTGTGAGCAGGCGGGTTGTTACATGCAAAAAACGCTGTTCGCTGCTGATTCCGTGTAAACGGCCATCTTTTCGATAACGGAAATTTTCAATTTTGCAAATTGATTTTATAAGTAAGGTCTCGTCATATTTTGGATTGATAATATATACAGGATGTTTGTCCGTGGAGAGGTCTTTGTCTTTTACAAGCAAAGATTCCGCAAGACGGTAATATTTAAAACTGCCGCCGCCTTTCCAGTTGACTGCTTCGGATATTCCGCCTTGGTCTGTGCCGTCTATTACTTTCTGCATTCTGGGGATAATATGGGTATGGCAATGTTCTCCCAACTCGCACATTATCCATTTGCGCCCCATTTTGTGCGCTACAGCTCCGGTAGTACCGGAACCTGCGAAAGAGTCAAGAACAAGGTCGCCGAGATTTGTGGAAATATGAATTATTCTCTGCAAAATTCTTTCAGGCTTTGGTGTGTCAAAAGGTATCACCTCTGGAAATAGCGCTTGAACCTCTCTTTTCGCCTCTTGCGTATGCCCCACTTCATCATGTGGCCACCAAGTGCGGGGGACAAGACCACTCTGAACTTCATTAAGATAGAGTTTGATTGCAGGTATGTTGTTTCCTTTCTTCCCGAAGCTTATTCTACCATCTTTAACCATGCGCCAAAAATCACTTTCAATCATGCGCCAATGGCTCCCTTTGGGAGGGCTGACTTCTCGACCGGATGGTGTAACAACGGTATACATAAGACCAGCGTGTCGTTCTTCAGCGGCAAAAATTGGACCAAGACGCCATGATCCCTTGGGATCGTTATCCGGATTCTTATAGTTCTTAGAGCTTTTCGCATCTCTTTCAAGCAAATTTCGTTTGTGCCGCCAGTCCAAACCAAGAGGCGAGTACACAAGTAGATAATTGTGCCCAGGTGAAATGGCAGCAGCATTGCTACGTCCATAGAAGTTCTCCCAAACAACAGTAGAAACGAATGCCTTTCTCCCACAGATTTCGTCACATAATACCTTCAGATAATGCCCCTCATTGTCGTCAATGCTGATCCAGATGGCCCCATCAGAGCGCAATAACTTCCAAAGTATTTCAATTCTATCTCGCATGAGTCCCAGCCAAAGAGAGTGTTCCACCCCATCATCATAATGTTCAAAAGCACTGCCTGTATTATAGGGAGGGTCAATATATATACACTTTATCTTCCTTGCAAAATCCTGCTCCAATGCTTTTAAGGAAAGTAGATTATCCCCAAAGATAAGCATGTTTTCACTATTCGGGTCACCGTAGCTTTTTTTCGACTCTTCTATCAGTACACGGGGTTCCAGTTTTACCCGCTCATCTTTACCTACCCAAGTGAGTTCTAATTTCTGTTTCTTTGCCATTTTTTAATTTGTTTCCATTATGGCATTTCCAACGGATATAATTGCATTTTTCCGCATTGACATTGCCAGTAACTACCGCTTTTATTTCTATTCGGCAAGTTTCCACAAATACTGCAAGTCAGAGTTTCACATAATAAAATTGTATGCTCTGCAAAATCTTTCACCTGGGTATCTGAGAGTAATGAACCTGATATATTCCAATGACTTCCTACTTGATTTCTAATAAAAGACATATTTTCAAGTTTTTCGATAAGAGGTTTTATTTCAAGCTCAATTTTTGTTCCATCATCATTATGTTGTATAGTTTTCAGGTGTTTTCTATGCTTTGATAAACTATCAAAAAGAATCCCTAATCCAAACTGCTGTAATGGTTGTCGTGGCACTAATAACCTGTATCTCAGAGCAAGTTGGTCAAGAATACCCTCCAAAAGAATTCCTGCTTTAGATGCAATATTCTGTCGATTATCAACGGTAATATTCTCTTTTAATGTTTTTAGTTCATCAATTAACAACTTCGATTTTGAGTGTCTTATTCCTGCTTGTTTAGTCCAAAGTTGTAAATCAATAAATTGTACTTTGTTAGCCGGTCCACCACCGATACGATAAAAATCCCGCCACGGCCTATAATGTGTGGTAACAACCATATGGGAAAAATTATCAGATTCATCATGCAGTATATTCAGGAAGCGTTCTCTATGTGCTTCATCTGCGGATGTTACAACATCATCAAGAACAATAATTGTGTTGTCATCATTGAAGTATTTTGCCAATGCAAGAAACGTACAAATTCCCAAAGTGTCAAGATGTGCATCACTATAAAATGCTTGCGGTGGTATACCGGTAGAACCCTGAAAAACACAATCATATTCTAACGAACCTCGTACATTTGCCTTTAAGTATAAGCGTATACCTCCCAATCCTTCTTCTGGATGTATTGTCTGATAAAGCCGCTCTACTTCACTTGAGACTGCTGTAAGGATATTATCGACATATTGCTTTCTTACTGTGGGAACTATTCTTTCAAATTTTTTTAACCGTTCAAGAATGGCAGCATCCTTTTTGCTTTTCGCTTCTTTTTCTTTTATGGATTCAAGCAAGGATTTTACTGTTGCTTTTTGATGTTGTTTTTTCCCAGCTCTATCTTTCTGCTCTTCCAGGAATGCTTTATATTTGCCATACTTTTCTAATTCTTTTTTTGCTTTCTCTACATCTGGTTTATTATCAGTATCAGTATCAGTATCAGTATCAGTATCAGTATCAGTATCAGTATCAGTCAATTCAAAAATTAATTTATCATAATCTATTTTACTTTCGTCTTCTACAGCTCCTTTTTTTTGGGTGGCTTCAATTTTTAGAACTAAGTCAGAAGTACATTTCTTATAATCCTCTTCTCTCGTTTTTACTAATCTGTTAGCAGACTCTTTTTCCTTTTGTGCATTTCCTAAAATACCTATAAGCGTTGTCAAACCTGTCATATCAGATAGTCTTTGTATTAGCCTATTTAAAATATCACCACTACTAATTTTCTTTTCACAAACAGGGCAAATATCAATTTGTTCGTTATTAGTGAAATAATCTTTTGCTGTATTGAGAAGCTTTTGTAAATCTTCTTTTGAAGTCTCTTTTTCCTGGAATTTATCCAGTTCTGTAACGGCAAGTTTTTCTTTTTCAGATTGTTCTGCAAAGACTTGTTTTGCTTTTTCTAATGCTATCTTTGTAGTTGTATATTTTTCTTGTAATGTTTGTATTTCTTCTGCATTTTTAATAATTTTTTTGAGTTCGTCTTCCTTTATTTCCGTTACTTCTTTAGCCCATTCTTCTGCTGATTTATTGCTTTCATTTAGTTCCTGTTGTAATTTTTCCAGTGCTTCCTTTGCTTGTGTTACGGAGCGTGTGCTTTCGCTATATTCACTCTCCTGATTACGAATTGCATCTCGTAACGCATTTTCACATTTTTCTATGTATGGAACTGAAAGAAATTGGGAAAGAGTTTCATATCGCTTACTTGGTGGAGCATCTATCAACTTTAAAATATTACTGCGTCTTAAAATATTAGCTACCGGAAAGCCGGAAGGTTCAGTTTCTGGTTCGGCTCCCTGATGTTGGGCTATCCATTCTTTTCCATTAAATTTTAGAGTAACGGAGACATCACCTTTAGTTTTACCTATGGCCGGGAGGTGTAATTTTTTCTTTATAGAACTCTTCTCTTCAATGCTTCCGTATTTCTGATTACAAATAAAGTCTAATGCGTCAACAATTGATGATTTACCTGTTCCATTTTCACCAAAAATCATTACCATTGGTTTGGATTTATCAAAATCAAGTTCCAAGGGTGTAGTTGCACCACGAAAGTCTTTAATTGTTAGCTTTTCAATCCTTTTTGACATTACTCACTCCTTCATTACTTTCAATTGAAAGTTCTGCCATTAATTTCCAGTCTTCTTCTGAAATATTGCCTGATGATAATTTATCGACAATGTCAGACAAATATCTGTCTTTAAGAAGGTTTGCTTCTTTAAGTTTCTTGTGAATCGACTCGGCTACGATTTTATCCGGTTTTTCAATCATGTAACTCTCCATCGAATAATAAAAATCTCATCCAATTCTACTGATTGTTTCAGTTTTGCTTCAATTTCTGAAATCAAATTTTCTTTTCTGTTGTCAACTTCATCTTGAGTTTCAAAGAGACTGCGCCTTTTATCTTTACGCTTCTTCTCTAAATCCTTGGCATCTTTATGCAAGGCAACTTTCTTATCGAGTTCGGCTTCTTTTCTCGCTTCTTTTTTTGTCTCTTTTATTTCTCTGTCCAGATTTTTTAATTCCTGCTCAAGCTGAAATTTTAAATCATCAGCCCATTTATCCAGCTTTTCCATCTCGGACTCAAAATAGTGACCATTACGCTCTGTAATTTCCATTGTAATAACGTTAGTCAACGTTTCTGTTATGGAAGTCAGTTTATCTTCGATATTATCAGGTATGGATGTTTCCAGGCCGGTTTTTCCTGGAACATTGAATAGTTTCTTGCAAGTATCAGGATCGAGAATAGTTACATCATCGGTAATGCCGGAAAAAAGTAAACGCTCTTCTGCCTCAATTGCTGATACTTTTAAAACAGACAGTTTCAACCATCCGCTCTGATTTAACAGTTGCTCAATTACTGATATTCTTTTGGGATGATTACTGCAATTAAAAGATATTTCTCTGCACGGTAGTTCTTTTAATTTAGATTTTTCTATCAATTGTTCTGCCAGAGGATGCCCAAGTCTATAAAAGTGTTCGGTATTACTATTTTTTTGAGTAACAAGGCTGTAATTTCCTTTTGAGATTAAAGAAGAGTTAATATCAGTGGGGATATCTTTTAAGTGAAACATGTATTGTGCATCATCAAATTCAGCATGATCTGATAGTTCATAACGGGTTAACTCCCAAAGCCATTTTTCAAAATTATCTATTTGGATTTTTGTTTCATCTTGATTGAGCTTTAAGCGCTTATGTACGTCCTCGTCAAAATGTTCCATGAGTTTTATGTGTGCATCTTCCATTCTGTTTTGGATGCCTGCATCTAATTCTGTCTGGAGTTCATCAAAAGCTTGTTTTATTTCTTCAGAAGTCCTGCATGTTTGATATATCGCATTTATACGCTTCTCAAAGTCTACACCGGATTCTAAAGCTCCCAAAATATCATCAGATGCTCCGAAAACACCATCAAACAAGCGCAATTTTTGTGATAAAAGTTCAAAAACTCGCTGGTCTGCTTCGTTCTTACGATTAAGGAAGTTTATAACAACAACATCGAATTCCTGTCCGTATCTATGGCAACGCCCAATCCTCTGTTCAATTCTTTGAGGGTTCCACGGCAAATCATAATTTACAACAAGGTTGCAGAATTGCAGATTTAATCCTTCGGCCCCGCTTTCAGTCGCTATCATGATTGATTTATGGTTTCTGAATTCATCAACTAATGCCGCTCGCATATCAACACTTTTTGAGCCGGAAATACAGTCTCTTCCTTCATTCTCTTTTAACCAGCTTTTATATATTTCTGTTGACTCTTTTTCAGTGTTAGTGCCATTTAATAAAACAAGTTGTCTGTCATAGCCATTTTCTTTGAGGTGATTGAATAAATATTGTTGTGTTCTTCGAGATTCGGTAAAGATAAGTGCTTTTTGAGGGGCATTAAGCTCACCAAGTTTTTTAAATCCATTTTCAAGGGCTTTAAGCAGGGCTTCTCCTTTTGCGTTAACAGTTATTGCCCTTGCTAATGCCTGATAGTTTTTAAGTTCTACAACTTCCTGTTGAATAGCTTTTCTTATAATAGTTTTTTCTTCTTCATCGCTTAAACTTCTTGCTTCATCAATGTTATTTTCATCACCCTGCCATTCTTCTTTTAATTCATCAATAGTTTCGTATTCATCATTTAAGATGTCTGCATCATATGTATTACTTTCAGATATACTGTTTTCAAGGCGATTTACTAATTTATCCAATGTTGAGCAGATCGCAAAAGTTGAAGAAGCGAGAATTTTACGGACAACCAGAGTTATCAGTGTTCTTTGACTGTTCGGCAGGGCATATGTAGAATTACGTTGCAAATAAGCAGAAACATACTCATAAAGCTCAAATTCTTTATCTGTCGGTGTAAAATCTTGTGTAATGGAAATTCTGTTTGTGTACTGGATATATTCCAGAACTTGTCTTCTAAGTGTTCTTTGGCAAACAGGGCTAATACGGTCACGTAAATTCTCATAAAAGGCTTCTTGTGCAACTCCTGATCTCACATATTGTTCTCTGAAAGACTGTGTACTTCCAAAAATATGTGAATCAATAAAACTTACAAGACCATATAATTCCATTAAGCTGTTTTGAAGTGGTGTTGCCGTTAACAATATTTTGGGACTGTTTCCAATTGCAGCTTGAATCGCTTTTGCGATCTTATTGCTTTTTTTATATACATTTCTCAAACGATGCGCTTCATCAATAATCACTAAATCCCATGGAATAGCCATTATATTATCTGATTTACTTCTGGCAAAATGGTACGAGCAGATTACTATTCTATTACTCAAGTCAAAAGGGTTTATATCTTCATCTCTGATGGAACGATTAAAATTCCTTGATTCAAGAATAGTGGATTCGATAAAAAATTTCTCCGATAATTCTCGTTCCCACTGTTTTCTTAATGAAGCTGGAGTGATACAGAGTATTTTCCTTTTTCTTTCCGCCCATAGTTGGCTTACTATGAGTCCTGCTTCGATGGTTTTTCCTAATCCAACTTCATCGGCAAGAATTGCACCTCTGGATAATGGAGATCGAAAGGCAAAAAGAGCTGCATCCAACTGGTGTGGATTTAAATCGACAGTGGCATTGAATATAGACTTACTGAGCTTCTCCAACTGATGAGAAGAGCATTTTTTAGTCAATTCGTATGCGTAATATTTTGTATGGTATTGGGTGCTCATTCACCGCCTTTATTTTTTCTTTTGATTAATCCGGCATGGACGACGGATTTTTATAAACGAGCATGTTTTTTAACATATTATCTCTGTTGACCATGCGTCATCACGTCTTTGATAATTATGATCAACTTTATATTTGTTCATATTATTAATGTAATCTTGAAGTTTGTACTTCCGTCCTTAATGGATAATAACAAGTTTTTTTACATTTTATGGGTAGTAACGAATTTTATAGTATATCTGAGTTGTTTCAAGTGTATTCTTAATAGTCACATAGCTGTATGGAAAGACCATTCAAAAAGAAGAGCATCCTTCACTCTTTGCAAAATTAGGCAAAGAAGAGTATTTAAAGATTTTACTAAGAAAAGGGCTTGACAATACATTGCTTATTATGTATATACATTAATAGCAATGTTAAGCGTAACAATAGCAAAGTAAATGAACAGTACAAATAATAATGTATATACAATAATAGTTTCTATATGTCAAAAAAAGAAGATATAATAGTAATGCGGATTGGAAAGGAACATAAAGCTTTCCTTCAAAAAAAGGCGAAGGAAATGGGTGTCTCCTTATCAAAACTAATTGAAGAAAGTCTTCATGATACTTTTAAAAGTGATAAAGAACAAATTTTAGATTTCATTAACAAAAGAAAAGAAGAAAGACCTACATACTGGAAAACATTAGATGAATCACCAATAGCAAGGGGATTTGAAAATTATATCGTGTCTCTTTTTACCGAATTTGTAAATCCAATATCAAGAAATCCTTGGAGTCAGCCAGTTGTACTATTGGGATGGATTAAACAGCTTTTAGAGGTAACCATTAAGTATTTTGATTCAATTCCTGAAGAAAATAAAAAAATGGCTGCTGATTATATAATAATGGCAGGAAAAACACTTATTGATGGATTTACATACGTAGAATCCGAAGATAAAGAAACGCAAGAACACATAATAGATATGAAAAAAGAACTTGCTGAAAAGGCAAGCTACCATTTTACTGCGTTGGCCTTTGAAAAGGAATCGTATAACACAATAAAGAGGGAACTTGAAAAAGTCCGTGAGAAACTAGTTAAAGAATTGAAAGAAAAATAAGATGACTAGTAAACTTCTTATTAATCGTAGGTGTCCGAGATGTAAAACAGGAATAAAAATTGATGCAGATTTTATTTGACATGAAAAGCAGGTGAAATACCTATTTACTCATTTTAACTTTCTGTTTTTAGTTTTATTATTAGAAAAAAATAGGAAGACATAAGCGGCAACTTATGCCTTCCGGATAATTATTCCCATTCACCAATGAAAAAGAATAATAGACTGTTCATAGTAGTTAAAAAATTTAATATATCAACTAAAAAACCAGTGTTGAGTACGCCCACCAAGCGCACGCAAACACTGGTTTTTTTTTGGCTTTCTTTTGGCCTGTTTTTGGGAAAGAGGCTATAGACTTGATACTAAGAAGTAATTGACACCCGGATTTTTAAGTTATTGAAATGACAGAATTTACAATGTGGCCTTTTTTGGCCATTTTTATAACCTTTTCAGGAGAAAAATTATGTGTAAATGCGCAGTGAAAAAAGAGGAAAAATCTAGAGTTGTAACCGTTAAAAATAGCTGGAGACTTAGAGCTCTTTTCCGTATTGAGGGCCTTATCAAGGAAATCGGCCAAAAATCAAGAGCTAAGAGGATGGGTATATGTGGAAATACTATTTTTGTAAAAGTTAAGAAAGGAGACCCATCCAATGTTTTGTACGATCCGCAACTACGTTGTAAAGATAGAGTCTGTCCTGTGTGTAATTCATACCGTGCATCTATTCTTTCCAGAAAGGTAGAAGAACTTGGTAAAGATATGACAAATCCTCATCTTTTAACCGTTACTGCAAATGATCAGAATAGATCAAGCTTAAAAATTGCTTTCAAATGCTATAAGGAATCAATAAGACAATTAAAGCGTGAGAAAACTTGGTGGAAAAAGTATATCAGGGGAGGGGTTGAACACATAGAGGTCACATACAATGAGGGTACCGGCTGGCATGTTCACTCTCATATGCTCGTTGATCTGGCTGTTGGTCGTAAGGTTGAGAATATGCAGCTTACAGACAATGGCTATTTCCTAGACCCACTAAAAAAAGACCTTGAACATGTTCTCTTAAAAGTTGGCCTTGGCACTATTTCAGATATCAGACCGGTAACTGAAGGATACGGAAAAGAGATTTCAAAGTACTCTATGAAGTTTGGTCTTGATATTGATGATGACAGGCTTAAAGAGATTATAGTTAATATGAAAGGTAAAAGAATGGTGTCAAGGTTTGGGAATTGTTATGGACGCAAAGATATAGACGGTACTGATGGAGAGAACATGGTAACGCTTTCACCGAAAGACGAAAAAGAGTACATAACCTTGGGAACCATTAAGGAGGTTGTTTATAAGTGTTTTAATGAAACTGGGATTGATAGTGCTCTGGTAGGTTATGCTTTGGGAGCAGTAAAGATAGGGCTCATAAAGATATGTTCTGCTGACAATAAACTATTTCAAGATGAGGAAGTAGATTCATCTTGAATCTTTTAGAAAGGTGACAAGTGATGATAGTAGATTGCATGATTGCAAGCGTTGTAAACGTCTCTGATAAAGGTGTCGGGTTTCAGGTAATGTGTAAAGAGCTTAGAGATACGTTTAGAGTTTTTATTCCCATGGATAAAGTGAATGGTGAACAGTTATTAAATATGGGAGATTTTGTCAAGGTTGATTTCAACGAGTTCTTTCCGTTTGGAAATGAAGTTCGGATGGAAGTAAAGAGCGTTACTCTCGATAATGATACAAAGTGATTTGATTTCCAAATGTTTGGAGTGTGGCTAGTGTTTTTAAACGAGACGTTTCTGGAAGTATATAAAAGCATGATAAGAGCTTTTTTATGGCATGATTTTTTTTACTTACAGAAATTTCAAAATGGAAAAAGGAAAGTCCTGGAAATATTCAAAAAGACAGTGTCTTAGTATTTGTAATATGTTTTTTGCTCCGGGATGATCTCTTAATAAAGAAACTAGAAAAAACTTTTTACAAATACGGCTAAAACAAAGAATGTTGAAATGGCGATGTTAAGCGTTCAACCAGTCTGAATTATGAAAATTGAAATTGATGACAATTCACTTATAGATGAGATCGTTAAAAGGGTCGTTGTGCAGTTAAAACCAATGCTTAATAACTCTCATAACTCCGTAGATGATGAGCTAATGGATGTAAAGGGATTAGCTAAGTATCTCAAGGTTAAAGAATCATGGGTGTATGAGAAAATACACACAAAGCAAATACCATTTCAAAAAGCAGGTAGATTCCCTCGGTTCAGAAAGAAGAATATTGACAAATGGCTTGAAAATCCTTACTCTTCCCTTTATGTGTCTATAGGCCGCTCAAAAAGGAAGGAGGGCATGTATAATGAGTAGGCTCTATAAGCGAGGGAATGTATATTGGTTTGATTTTCGAATCAATGGCATAAGATATAGACAAAGTACTGGTCAAACAAAAAGAAGGGATGCAGAGGATTTTTTACATGACGAGAGAGAGAAGGCAAAGACGGGAGAATGTGCAGGTACAAAAAAGATTAAGGATTGCACAGTAACTGTTCTGGCTGCTGAATATTCAAAATGGGTAAAATTTCAAAAGTCTTACGGTAGTAAGCGATTTTTTATCAAGCACATTGTAGAGACATTTGGAAATTTAAGAGTAAGAGACCTTAATGCCAGAATCGTTGAACAATGGCAAACCATGCGACTGGAACGCCGTAAGCCCGCCACTATAAACCGGATTACAAGTTGTTTAAGGCATATGATTACTCAAGGGCAAAAATGGGAAATGGTGGACGAAGAAACAGCAAAGCGTGTTAAAAGTGTGAAACTACTGAAGGAAGATAATAAGAGACTGCGATTCTTAACCCTTGAAGAGTGCCATAGGCTGATAGATTGTTGTCAGGAGCACTTAAAACCTATTGTCACCATTGCCCTTCATACAGGTATGAGGCGGGGAGAAATCCTGGGCTTAAAATGGGAACAGGTGGATTTAAAGCATGGTTTTATTTTGCTTGATATCAGCAAGAACGGTGAAAGAAGGGAAATCCCGATTAACACAACGCTCGAATATCTTTTTAAAGAAATACCACGTAGTGTTGAAAGTATGTATGTATTTGCCGGCAAAAATGGAAACCCATTAACCGACATAAAGAATAGCTTTCACGCAGCACTAAAAAACGCTGGAATACTTGATTTTAGATTCCATGACCTCCGACATACCTTTGCAAGTCATCTAGTCATGGCTGGTGTAGATTTAACCAGTGTTAAAGAACTTCTGGGCCACAAGGATATAACAATGACGTTAAGGTATTCACACCTTGCCCCAGGGCATAAAAGAAAAGCGGTTCAAGTACTCGATAGGATCATGGAGAAGGATGAAGATATGGTCTTAAATAATGGGCACAATTTGGACACAATTTTAGAGAAAAACCAAAATGGTGATTGTCCTAAGTCCTTGGAGGAAATGGTCGGGGCGACTGGATTCGAACCAGCGACCTCTTGAACCCCATTCAAGTGCGCTAAGCCAAGCTGCGCTACGCCCCGACAAGAAAATGTATTGTAGTATTTGAGCAGGAAATTATATCAAATATCTCTTTTTCTTCAAGTACTTTCGCACATTTCATCTTACCACAACTGCCCTTTATATAAAAGCTTATAAGCTTTCGTGTGAAAGTTTGAGATTACATTCCCCGGCCCTTTATGGTATTTACACTACAAAACTATGAACTTTTTTCTCAATATTATATGGTCTAAAGAGTTGTTTTTAGATTTTATGAAACTGAAGTTCGAAGTTATATGGTTCAGGTAAATACTCCGTAGTATTCGGTCAGGTATGCTCTCCGCTTAAGCCGGAATCTAGAGTAAACGAGCCATCTGGATACCCGATAAGAAATGCGGGTTTGACAAAAGCATTGTTCGTAAAAACTTAACCTGACAATGCTGACAAATAATATTATTTATTGTATCAAAAAATATTCTGGCTACAATGTATCAGGATCAGTATCGCAGAATAGATTTCAAGGGAAATAGTATTGAAGTTGCTCGTTTATTTCTGATAAGATTTTAAATGGGTTTTTGGAAATGTTTATTCTCAATCAGATTGTAGGTATTGGAAGCTTTAGTGTAATGGATAATTTGCGTTTGATTGTTATCGTCGCTATTTTTATTGGTATCATTGTTGTGCTTTTATACTTTAGATTTTCGAAAAGTGGGAGACAAACGAATAGGAAATATATGCAGGCAACTAATTCACATGATAGTAGCAGTAAAGAGGGCAAACGTCTTGCCGGTATAGTAGATGATTTATTGAGTATAGAAGATGAGATAAAAGAGAAGTGTGGTAAGAGGGCCTCAGGATCGGAAGTAGGAATAGAGGAGAAACCGGTTATTGATCTTGAAACAATTGAAGAAAATGTAAAGAATAGAGAGGTGGAACTTACTGCAAAGTTTACTACAGAATTAGACACTATAAGAGGAGAATTCACTGCAAAAATTAAAGGATTAATTTCAAAGATAGAGGAGAGAGAGAAAGAGGTTGTAGATATAATAGAAAATATTATCGATGCAAAAGTACAAGAAAATTTATCTGAGATGAGTGGCAGGATTAGTGAGGCGCTTAAAACTCAAAAAAATTCAACGGTTTCGGTCTTGGAAAAACTCGTTGATTCTTTACGTAAAGAAGAGGTGTTCGATGAAAAAATTGATAGTGCGGATGTGGGAAAGAAAGATTTCCGGAGTTTTTTGAATAATAGATGAAAATGTTTTAGCAATGGATGAAGGCGACTCTGCCGGTTTTGATATTATATTAAAGAGTTACTGGAAGAATTGGGAGATCTTCCTTCTGAAGAAAACCCGGAATCTGAAAAGTGATGAAACGAGTTTAACTGACTTGAGATTGTCTTATGCTCTGTATCACACCTGGTATGAAATTCTTATTTATATTAAGTGACGTCTATTTCTGGTTTTGGTTCACGGAGCATTAGCTCTTTTACCGCTTTCATTGGATCTTTATCTTCATAAAGTACGTTAAAGATTTCGTTTGTAATTGGCATTTCAACATTATATTTTTTTGCTAATTTGCAGACCGACTTTGTGGTTAATATTCCTTCCGCAATCTGGTCCATCTCTTCCAATACCTGGGACAGCTTTTTGCCTTTTGCAATAAACTCACCTACCTTACGATTTCTACCGTAGGGACTGACACAGGTGGTTATTAGATCTCCCAGTCCAGCAAGCCCTGAAAATGTTTCTCTTTGCCCTCCCATTGCGACACCTAAACGTGTTGTTTCTGCCAGCCCTCTTGTTATCAGAGCCGCTTTGGAATTGTCCCCAAATCCGAGACCGTCACATATTCCTGCCGCGATTGCTATGACATTCTTAACTGATGTTCCAATCTCGACACCAGTTACATCGCTGTTTGTGTAAACACGAAAGTGTTCAGTAATAAATATCTCCTGGATTTTCGTTGCCAGTTTAATATCTTCAGATGTAACTACAACGGTAGTCGGTAGTCTTCTCGCCACTTCCTCCGCGTGACTTGGTCCCAGGAGTAGGGCTATTGGTGGTCCATTAAATACCTCACTAAGTATTTCGCTTCCGCGCATGAGTGTTTCGTTTTCAATACCCTTGATTACGCTTACAATTGGTGTTCCGGGAGTATAATAGTTTGTAAATGGTTGAAGGGTTTTTCTCGCATAAGGAGTTGGTATGGCAACTACTATTAAATCGGTGTCTTTTTGTGATCTTTCAATATCTGATGTTATTTTCAAGTCAGTGGGAATTTCGATACCCTTCAGGTATTTGGTATTTTCTCTCTGTTTTTTTAATAATTCAACATAGCCGGGTGATGAGCCCCAGAGAGTAACATCGTGTCCTTTGCTGTGTAGCACAAGTGAAAGCGCAGTGCCCCAACCACCTGTACCAAGGACTGCTATTTTTTTAGTTGTTTTTGGTTTTTCCATGGGATTTCAGTCTGGCCGTCTCGGTTCAGGATGGAAAATAGTTTGAAAAAAATCAAGAGTCGCCGTATTAGGTTTTTGCGTGTACCGTCATACCCGCCCGCCTGAATAGGTACCAGTCACCGCCAGAACAGCCTAGCCGGAATGACAGTCTTTTAGCATTAATTTGAACACGCCTAAATCTAACAGGATACTACTGAAAGTAATTAGTCTTCAAAATCCGTGATATCTTTGTAGAGAGGGTAAGTAGCGCAAAACGCTACAACCTCACTTTTAATCTCTTTTAATTTGTTGTCATCATTACTGGCTTTTAGTGCGAGATCAATCCAGTTGGCAATTTTTGGCATTTCCGGCTCTTTCATCCCGCGTGTTGTAACCGAAGGGGTACCCATTCTTATTCCACTTGGGTCGTTTGCGCTCCTTTTGTCAAATGGGATCATATTTCTGTTAAGAATAATACCCGCTTTTTCCAAGGCTACCTGTGCTTCGGTTCCTGTGATATTTTTGTTTGAAAGGTCAATGAGGAAAAGGTGGTTGTCTGTGCCGCCTGAAACGATTGTATAGTCCTTGTTTTGTAACTCACTACATAGCTTATTTGTGTTTTTAAGTGTCTGGGCCTGCGCGTCTTTAAATTCCTGAGTATTTGCCTCTTTGAATGCTACAGCTTTTGCCGCTATAACGTGCATCAGTGGTCCGCCCTGGATGCCCGGAAATATATGCTGATCTATTTTAGAAGCGTATTTAGATTTGCAGAGTATTATCCCCCCCCTCGGGCCTCTCAGGGTTTTATGTGTTGAGGTTGTTACAAAATCCGCGAGTGGTACGGGATCCTGGTGTAGTCCTGCTACGATCAATCCTGCTATATGAGCAACATCTGCTAATAACAACGCTCCTACCTCATCCGCAATCTTTTTGAATTCCGCAAAATCCAGCTCTCTTGGGTAAGCGCTTGCCCCCGCAATTATCATGTGTGGATTACTCTCTTTTGCAATTTTCCTTAATTCATCATAATCTATAAATCCTGTCTTTTTACTTACTCCATAAGTAATTTTCTCGTATAACTGCCCTGAAAAGTTCTTTTTAAAGCCATGCGTAAGATGTCCGCCATGTGAAAGGTCCATACTCAGGATTTTATTTCCCGGAGTTAATGAGGAGAACAATACTGCCATATTTGCCGACGAACCTGAATGTGGTTGGACATTAACATGCTCTGCTCCAAATATATCCTTTGCTCTCTGAACTGCAAGTTTTTCAGCTATGTCAATCGTCCCACAACCGGCATACCAGCGTTTGTCAGGATATCCTTCGGCATACTTATTAGTCATTATTGAACCTTGTGCCTGCATTACCGCGGTACTGCAATAATTTTCAGAAGCAATCAATTCAATGTGAGTCTGCTGTCGTTTTACTTCATCGCGGATTGCCGCGTAAATTTCAGGATCAACTTTTTTTAGCGTATTCATAATAGTTTTTGAGTGTATTCGTTTAAAATATTAAGTAAATTCAGATAAATTTATTTGCCGATCTTCCATTTTAAATATGATGTAAGAAAACCATCAATTTCACCGTCAAGGAACGCCTGTGCTTTACCGGTTTCTTCTCCAGTTCGTAAGTCCTTTATCATTGTATAGGGTTGCAGTACATACGACCTGATCTGATGACCCCACGCAATTTCACCCTTTTCATCATATGCATTCGAAAACTCTTTCTCGCGTTCTTTTTCTTTTATTTGATATAGCTTTGATTTCAACATTTTCATGGCCGTAGCTCTGTTTTTATGCTGAGATCTGTCGTTCTGGCATTGTACAATAATGCCTGTTGGTATATGTGTAATTCTAACAGCAGAAGATGTTTTGTTGACGTGCTGGCCTCCTGCGCCGGAAGAACGGTAAGTATCGGTTTTTAAATCTTTTTCGTTAATTTCTATATCTATGTCAGCATCAATTTCAGGGATGACATCAATTGCTACAAATGAGGTATGGCGCCTGCTATTAGAATCGAATGGCGATATACGGACCAGACGGTGGACACCAATCTCTGATTTTAGATAACCAAAGGCGTAACTACCTTTAATCATTGTAGTTACTCTTTTAATCCCCGCCTCTTCACCGGGCAAAAGATCAATTGTTTCCATGGAAAAATTGTTTCTTTCGGCCCACATGCTATACATTCTTAAAAGCATAGAGGCCCAATCGCATGATTCAGTACCTCCAGCACCGGCATGTATATTAAGAAATGCGTTACAACTATCATTTGGCCCGTTCAGCATCATACGTAACTCAAGTTTTTCAAGCTGCTGGGTAAATGACTGCAGGTCTTTCGCTATTTCCGCTTCAAGCTCTGCATCGCCGTCCTCGCTCTCTTCTTCTGCAAGTTCTGATAAATCAACAACATCATTTAGCGTTTTTTGTAATTCGTGAAAAGGAACGGTCAGTTCTTTTAATTCCTTGAGCCTTTTTATCGTAGATTGTGCTTTTTCCTTGTCGTTCCAGAAATCAGCATCTGCAAGCTGCGTCTCTATCTCTTCCTGCTCTTTTTCCTTGGAAGTCAGGTCAAAGAGAGTCCCTTAAATGTACTAGCCTGTTTTCTAACGGATTTAGCTGCTTTTCAATACTATTGATCATTTTCAACCTCTTGTTATCAAATGGTTTCCTGAATTTGATCCAGAATTATAGTTTATGGAAATATTAAAGTCAAATTGTTTTTGACTTGACAGTTAAAACATATATTAATTCAAAAGTTATAAACGAAGCATTTCAGGATAGTTTACACAGAGATTATTGACAAACTCGAAGGGTTTGCACAAAAATCCTCATTCGCATAGTTTTCTCTCCTTAGTATGGTTAGGTAAGTTCCGTATCTATTGATTTTGTCAGACGCGTATTTTTAATCATTCTTGTATCAATATTATCAATTTCATCTGAAATAGATCCTGGTATGTCATTTTCCATTCTTATTATCTTGTAAATACTAAGGTATGCATCAGGTAGTACAGTTTACATAAATTCACCTGATTCGGGGAAACTTCCGTACAGGTAGACGGATACAATAAAACCTTGTAATAAAAACAGTTATTTGTAAAATATTTTCAAAAACTTAGCAACCTTAGAGATCCCGAAACCAGTTTGGGATGACAATTGCGACACGTCATGGCCACAGAAATAATTATTACCGACTTTCCGCCTGCCGTCGGCGAGGCCATTATATCAATGGGAAAATATGGATTGCATTTTCCCCGTGCAAAGGGCCTGGCAGGGTGGGCGTGATGATGCGTATTAAAGCAGTATCACGGTTACTGCACTCCAAAGCAGGTAGGTACAAAAGTACATGTCCTGTTTTTATCGAAAGTAACGTATTATGAACCTTATCATTCTGTCTAAAAATGATTTTATAGAAGGTACAGAACAGGTCAGTATTCAGGACTACCGACTTGAACATATCATTAACGTAAATAAGTCATCAGTTGGAGATGGTCTGCGTGTGGGTTTGGTAAACGGAAATATTGGAAACGGCATGATTACACGTATTGAAGAGAACAAGGTTGAAATGAATGTGGTCCTGGACAGGAAACCACCTGCACCACTTCAACTCACACTTATCTTTGCTATGGTAAGGCCCAGAGTTTTTAAACGTGTCATCACGCAGGTCAGTGCGATGGGAATCAAAAAAATCATAGTTATTAACTCATATCGTGTAGAGAAAAGTTTCTGGAAAAGTCCTGTGTTGGGGAAAAAAAGTTTAAACAAATATCTGATTACCGGACTTGAGCAGGGGCAGGACACTATTGTTCCGGATGTTTTGGTTCGTCCATTGTTTAAGCCTTTTGTGGAAGATGAACTGCCTGATATTATAAAAGGCACAGAGCCATTCGTCGCCCACCCATACACGTCAGAACCATGCCCATACAATATTGGAAGTCCAGTAACGCTTGCAATAGGTCCTGAAGGGGGATTCATCCCGTATGAAGTCGAAAAACTAATTGAGTGCGGATTTACTGCTGTCCATCTGGGAGAAAGGACCCTGCATGTAGAGAGTGTGATTTCCGGCCTTGTATTAAGATTGATGTAGGCTGGGCAATGCCCGCCATACACTAACTAATAGAGAAATGGATTTTAATTCTAACTTCTTATAGTTTGTTTTTGAGCCTGAGTTCACATTTTTTGCACATACCATGTGAAATCCTGGGGAGCACAGGTTGATCAAATAGCCTCATTTTATTCACTGCCTGCTCCACTTCCAGCCAGACTCCGTTGGTTTTTACACACTTACACCAAGCGCACATTACTATGAACTCTGTCCCACGTTTTGCATCTATATCAAGCAGTTCTATTTCAGGACGTGGCACCTCACGGAGAATGCGTGTTTCAAATTCAATTGCATCTTCGTCAACATATAGTATTTTCATAAACATATAACGGCGTAATTTTGGACTGTCGCAACGAAAAGGAAACTCCATGGATTGTTTTGTGTTTCGTGATTTCTCAAATATTAATCTGTATAGATGCTTAACTTCCATTCCTGAAAAAAAGTCTAAAAGCGGTTGGCCTTTGACATTTTCTTCACACAGCTCAGGTGTGCCATTTTCACGCGCAAATATATCCCAACTTTTACTAACATAGGTGATTTTATTATCACGGTCAATTCTATAGATAAACGTTTGATTCTGTTGCTCTATCATTGCTTTCCTTATTTAACCTTTCTTTTTTCAAAATATTTCAGATGATGATTTTTCTTTTTCAACGGAGTTGTTCCTCTGACTTTGTTGTTCGAACACAGAATAGATGAATAATGATCTTTGAATTCAGAAGCAGACGGTCTCTGGTTATGATAATACGGTTTTCCTGTAAGGCCATCTTGATAATCTAAGGACCATCATAATCAATCTTGTACACGGTGTCAAAACGCAGCATCCTGAGCATCCGGACAAAATTTCCCCAAATGAACATCAAGGATGAAGGCGTCCTTTCTCATAGGCTTGTCCCTGAGCTTTACAACTGGTTTTAACGTAATGCCTGAAGCAATAGGGTACACAAGTACACTGTCACCTTGATGTGATCGGTATCCAAGACCAATAGAATGCCCATTAACAACGATGATGTCTTCCTTTGTATGAGCTACTCCGATTGCTTCTATAGGATCTTTGATTAATGGGTTTCCATTAAAATGGTATGAAAAGAATCGTTGCTGTTGCCAGGAGGAAGAAAGCTGTTCAGCTCTTCACGAAATTTAAATCGTGGTACAAATTCAAAGGAACGTCTGTATGGTTTAGACATAAATCTATCCATCGACTTTAATGAATATCCATTTCTGAGGCAACTCGCTGATTCAACACTGATAACAGTAGCTCTGTTATCAGTAATATCTATCTGCACAACCTGATGTTTTGTTAAAGGATAAGCCAGATGGATTATGGAGGTAATTTTATCAGGTGCAATACAGGTAATAACGTTTAAAAACTCCAGCCATTCTCTTATATCTTCCATTCGTTCTTCTGGCCTTCAAGGATCTCCATATCATTGCAGATTTCATATATCACATCATCGGAAGAAACGGCCTGTCCTGTTGCCATCCTCCCCCAGATATACACTTTTCCATCGTTCCAGACAGGATGTCCCTTTTCCCGCAACCTGTCATGCAGTGAGTTAGAAACATGAATCCATTCGCCAATCTCCTGCATTTGGCCTAACGTGTTTTCAATGTCCGATAAGCAGTTCTCCAGTTCTATTATTCTTTCATCTATATCTGCCTGGTTTGTTTTATTTGTCTCCTCGGTTATCTCTCCATCTGCCAATATCATTTCACTGAAATTCTCTTCCCCTTTTAATTCAGCGATCTTTTCCATTATCTCTTTAACAACACTTTCTCTTTCTGTTTGCAGTACATCACTCCGGGACAGCTTTACCTTTTTATGGACTTTCAGGTTTCTGGTTTCAGGAATATCAATGCGATATTTGTAAAGGTTCTCTATCTCACGGAGTATCTCACAGTTCTTGTCTACATTAATTGATTCCATTAATGCACCAGTACGCTCAAGAATCTCTCTCTCAGCAGAACCATCCTTGCGGCCGCTTTTGATAATATCTTCCATTAATATAGTCATGGATCTCAGGATATCTCTTTCAATAGATACCTCTTTTTTTTCACACTTAATGATCCTTTCCATTAATGAACTGATACATCCAAAGACCTCTCTGTCTACAAACTTTTCCTTAATGGTCTGGTTTTTTTCTGAAATCTTATCTACCGTACTCATCTACAGCCCCTTTCTGATAATTGACCATAAACTCTTCGTGTTGTCCTGTCCATATAATCTACTTGCATCTATTTTCCATGTTTTTCTGAAGAATGTCCACTTCTTTTCTTTACATTTCTTACTTTATTGAAAAGTACCTGCTATCTCCTCCTTAATTATTATTTATCTAATGGCCTGCTCAAAAAAAACTTGCCTAATTCCCTCCTGAGTCTATAATCAATTCTTTCAAAATTTTCTCTTATATTTTTAATTTCTCAACCAATGTTATAAAATGAAAAAATATCTACTACCTATTCTGATCGTATCATTTGCACTTCTTTCAGTTCCTGTAACACAGGCAGAAGAAGAATCGCAGATAACCCTGCGTTCAACTTATAGAGATTTAATTACTTTTCAGGTGCAGGTAATCATGAACACTTTTATCGTCAATAAACATAATTATGGGTTTTACGGACATAGTACAATCAATAATAATTTTGAAAGCAAGTCTGTTGATGGAGATAGCGTGGTAATAGATCATACCACAGGCTTAAGTTGGCTTCAATCCGGCTCTGAAAGTGAAATGGATTGGGCTAAAGCGAAGCAATGGGTAAAGGATTTAAACGACACAGGATATGCGGGGTATTCTGACTGGAGATTACCTACTGTGGAAGAAGCAATATCACTGCTGGAGCCAGTTATAAATACCAGTAACCTTTACATTGATCCTCTTTTCGATGCAAAGCAAACCGGTATCTGGACAGGCGATGAAAACGATAGCGCCAGTTATCTGGATGGAGCGTGGTGTGTGCGCTTCGTTGGTGGTTACGGCGGTGGTAACGCGTGCTGGGTATATGATAATGCCAGCAACTATGTGCGACCGGTCCGCTCAGTTGACTAAGTACAATAGGAGGAGGGTGTGCCCCGATTGCGAAAATTACAATCAGGGCACCAACATGAAAAAAATTCTTCCACATTGAGAAAACCGTTATCATTTCCCACAAGCTTCTCATTAACCAGTTTATTGACCATCAATAAGATGTTCTATATAAATTTTGTCACGAAAACTAGTTTTTATACAAAATATGAGTTGAGTAGGTTACCTGTCCGTAACGGCAGGAAAGGAGGCCGACAAACTACCGTAACGGACAGGTGAAAAATCGTTCAATATTTACAGTAGAAATTTATTTATAACTACTCAAAAATAAGAAGCAAAAAGCATTCCTAAACAAGTGCTATAAACAAAAAAACAGTCTTGGTAGCTACAAGGCTTATTCTGGTATAGAGTTATATGATTTAGCCATAGAGAACCATCGTTGAAATAATAAGGGTTCGTTTGGTACATTGCTTCTCATTTGTATAATATTGAAACAGTCTTTCACTCCATTCCTGGGTTTTTGCAACAAAAGAGCTCCTCTCTTTCGATTTTATATATCTGTCACTATAGGTTACTTCTCAATTAAAGACTCTTCACCTCACTTCACCAAACCAACCATCTAACTTATGATACAGTTCAATAGCTCTATAAGGTAACGGGGAAGCTTTGTTATCAGTTTCTGTTATCTCTTCAGTTCTGTCAAACATCTTCTTAATCATCTTCCATGCCACTAATACATCATCCACTTTTTTCTTCTTTAGAGCGTTCTTTAACCCTTTAACCTGATTTTGCATTTCTTTTGACACCATGGTATCGAAATCAATCAGGACCTTGTTAATTTCTTTTTCGTTGTTGATATAGTTGTCTATAACAGACATTTTGATCTCTTGAACCGAGGCTGAGTCAGGCCTCATCACCATTCCAGGACGATCAATCAGACCTTTATTCACAATATCCACCGTCACCTGGAAAGGCTGACTGAATACATTAGGCGCCTCCAGGTGAGGTTCATAAATATCAAGATTTTTTAGACCGACACACAACTGTTTATTCTTTTTGATTATTTCTAAAAGATTGTTGTCAAGATCACGATTTTCATATTCTTGCACAATCATACCCCCAATTTTCTCCAGATCGCTGTTACTATCATCTTTTAACGTGAAAATGATTCTGTTCATTTCCAATTCCATCCCAACAATACCTATCTCTACCTTATACATTTTGTTTATTTTTCCAATTATTCTGCATATCTTATAGAGATCCGGTATGAGTAAACCTCCGCTCAGTAAAAGTTTAATAGTCGGTATCATTTTATACTTCTCTTCAAACTGTTTTTTTGCAAATTCTACCCTGCTCCCTACCCGTTCTACTTCAGATGCAAAAAATGGATAATTATAAATATGTGTACATTTAATTCCATCAATTTTCCATCCATATGTTTTATAGTGAAAAATATTTGCACCGGAGATATCCGCATTTGTCAGATCAGCGTTCTCGAAATCTGCCGACACAAGACATGAATTTCTCAAATTGGCATTTTTTAAGTTTGAATTTTGAAGATTGGCATTCTTGAGATCCGAATTTTTGAGGTTAGCGTCCTTGAGATTGACACCATCCAGATTCGCATTATTAAGATTTGCATTTTCAAGAATAGCATCGTGAAGTTTGGCATTGCTGAGGTCTGCTCCACTGAGGTCTGCTCTACTCAGGTTGACATAGCCGAGAAAAGCACCGGTGAACCTGACGCCTCGAAATTTTGCATCGCTGAGATCGGCACAGCTGAAATCCAGTTTACTCAGGTCTGCTCTTTCGAGACTCTGGCCTCTCTTAATTCTCTTTATAATTTTTTCTCGGGTGATATCTGCCATTATTTACCAGACAGTAATTTTCAGTCATCCAAACCAATAACACAATTATTCAAGCCGTTAGTTTTTCGCTTGCTTTTTCTCTGATTTGTTTATACAATTTCGTCCGTGGTGTGCGTGACTTTGTGTGAGTATTTATTATTCTATCTTTTTGATTTTAATTTTATTTTATTAGCATTTTAGAAATTTTAACTTTATTGTTTTTTCTGATTTTGTTAGTAGTGATGAGATGTTAGTTTGAAAGAATAGTCGCGCACACCATATTTTTCACTTTTTAATAAATAATAGTTCTCTTTTTTTCTGTTAACCTGTGTCATTTCTTTCCCCGAATCTATCTGTCTTCTTTGTGACTCTCTTTTTAATGTTTCTTTTTATTTGCTCCAGAGATCTACCTGAGAGAATCTGCCTCATAGCCCAGAATCGAGGGCTCTGGAATTTATGGGCTTGAGCTTCTTCGATTAATGAGTGAAACAGTCTGGCCTTTTCATCCTTCTCCTCCTCGTTGAGTGTATTTAAATACGCAGTTAATTTCCTGGGAAATTCTTCCATAATTAATTTTATTTTTAGTTTGTAATAATAACTTCATCCACCGCTCGTATGGCAAAAGGCGGCGAGGACAAGAAGCAGCAAATAATGCTAAGAATAATTTGACTACATATCAAAATATTTAAAGCTTAGTTCCAAAATAATTATTGATAGAAACCTGAAATTTCAATTCGAATATCACAATTTATTTCGTCTTCTTCCCGCGGTTTCCTAAGGCAAAGGCTTTTACATTACTTTCTGTCATACCTTCATTCTCTATGTAAAACCCATCCTGAAATATCCACCAGGACCTGTTTTTTTGCTGGTCAGTCATAATCTTTACAGGATCAAGGCGTTGTATTTGAAGCAAAGAGTTATATTTGGATTTAGACAGTTTAGTCTGGCTTATTTTCTTGCCGACACTGAACTGATATTTTGTAGAGAAAGTACCGCTTTGAATAAAGTTACCCTTCTTTTCTTTCCTAATCATGACTGTACGATTGTAAAAGTAATGGTAAAAATAGCAATGAAAAAAGGAAAAGTTACCAGTCGATTGGGAAGTAGTCCTTCAGAAATTTCCCGACCCAATGCTTACCCGTAAGAATTCCATCAAAGAACGGATCACAAACTCTCGCCGCACCATCCACAATATCCAAGGGGGGTTCAAAGTCATGTACTTTTTGTTTAAATTGTGAAAGTTCGGTCGGGTCTTCATCAGTCACCCAACCGGTATCTACTGCATTCATAAAAATACCATATTTTGCAAAATCGCCTGCGGAGGTATGGGTCAACATATTTAATGCGGCCTTTGCCATATTTGTATGGGGATGGCGATCTGACTTTTTAAATCGGTAAAACTTTCCTTCCACTGCTGTTACGTTCACAATGTGTTTTTGTCCGGTATTATTGCGTTTCATCAAATTCGCCAGGCGATTACACAAAACAAATGGAGCGACAGCATTCACCAATTGTACTTCCAACATTTCCGGGGTTTCAATCTCACCAAGCTTCAGGCGCCAACTATTTGTTTTTCGTAAATCAACCTGCTGAAGATCAACATCGAATTTGCCTTTTGGAAATACATCAGCGGCAACTATAGAATTGTCAAATTTATACGGAATTTGCGAAAGACTTGCGGATGCACGCAACCCAATCCCAGGACCTTGTCCGTGCCATGTAACAGGAAGAGAGGCGCTTTGTTCTGTTCCGTTCCGGCAAAGCACTGTCAACTGACTTTTGCAGGCTTCAAAGTCACCAAGAAGGCACTGTACATCTTCCGATAAGCCGTCTAATTGTTTTGATTCATTTTCTATTAAATGCGCGTAAAATCCTGGAGGACGTCGAACAGTCTGAGCAGCATTATTAATCAGTATGTCAAGGCGATCATAGCTCTGCTCTATATAGCTGGCAAAAATTTCTACACTTGGAGTATGACGCAAATCAAGTCCATGAATATGCAGACGCCCTTTCCAATCAACAAAATCTTCTTCCTTTTCAAATCTCTCTGCAGAATCAACAGGGAAACGAGTGGTGGCAATCACCGTAGCACCAGCACGAAGCAGCTTCAATGTCGCATGATAACCAATCTTGAGCCGTGATCCGGTAATTAACGCAACTTTCCCGTTAAGTGATGCTGTTTGAAACCGTTTTCTATAATTCAGATCACCACAGGATTTACACATAGAATCATAAAAATGATGAAGCGTTGTAAACTCAGCTTTACAGACGTAACAATTACGCCCTGAACTCAGTTCTTCAGGTTTAAGCTCCAATTCGATACGGTCCATCGGCAATTCTTTCGGAGCACTGAATACCTCTTTTCGTCTGGCATCACGTATTCCGGTATTGCGTCTGGCAATTCGGTCCGCTTTTTTTAGTCCCTGTTTTTTTGCAATCTTTTCATCTTTACGGCGCTTTTTCCTCTCTTCAGTCGATGGCCTTGCAATTTTACCCGCTGCCGTAAATAATCTTTTTTTTTCATGACTGCTTAAAGAGGCAAGCTGTTTGCTGTCTTTAACCAAAGTTTCAAGGGTTACAATACATTCTTGTATGTTTTGTAATGTATATTTTCTGTTTTTCATAATTCAGCTTGTAAAATTGCCTTTTCGCGGTTCCTGATGCAGTGGATTTTATGTGTTTGTTGATTTGGACATTGATGGGAAAAATCACCCAGTCCGAAAAGCTAGTATTTTCTGTTTATCGATTATATCAGAATATCTGCAGAAAGACTGAGCTTGCTGGTCTATACCAAAAACAGACATACGATCTGCCAACTCATTACCTTCGATCCCAATATGAGCTTGAACATGTAAAACAAGAACATTGTTTCTTATCCTGTTATATAATTCATGAGCCTGCTGAATAATTTCAAGATTTTTTATGTCTCCATCCTTCTTTCTCTTCCACCCCTTTTTCTTCCAGCTAAATGCCCAATTAGTTATACAATCAATCGCGTATCGTGAATCACATAATATTTGAACATCTTTGCCATTTTCTATTTCTCCTTTTGCAATGGTTAATGCTTGATGTAAAGCGTTAAGTTCTGCTGAGTTGTTTGTCCCCTGTGAATTATATAGACCATACCATAGTTCTGACAGCTTTCCATCACGATAAACGGACAAACCCGATCCTGCTTCTCCCGGGTTTGGATCACAGGCGCCATCACAGTAAATATTAACACTAAAGCTTTTCGATGATGCAATAGGCATATCTGGCGGTTTTGCAGCTGCACTCTTCACGGCCGTTTGCGTCTTTATCGTGGACGCTTTTGCCTCCCCTTTCACCATGTTTTTGCCATAAGTATAGCGTCCTGTGGTATAAGCAGTGTCTGCCTCATCACGCGTTTTGAACGATTTGTACTTTGCTTGTGGAAACTTATCAATCAGCTTTCTGGTATAAGCCCAACTGGTGAACACACCGGTTTCACGACCGACCCATACGACATAATATTTTTTCGGCATGCTTTTTTCCTATAGTTCAGAAAGAACAATATTCAGTTCTTTTCTCCCTGGCAGGATTCAAAGTTTCAAGTTCTTACTTCCTTAAATAAATTGTGTTGCCAATTGTACGACAGCAAATCTGGTTGTCAAGAGCTTTAAGGTGAAACGTCTGAGAAAGGTTTAATGTCTAATCATGAAATATTATGCAGCAAACCTGCAGTTTATTACTATATAGCAGAGAAGAAAGGCCCCTATAAGGATTTATATTCTTCTAATAATTTCCTGAATTTATTTATCGTCACTTCATACACCTTTTTTCCCGTCAAGTCGACTCCGGCATCTTTCAGTATTTCAAGTGGTTCTTTGTGTGAACCTGCTCCCAGAAATTTCAGATAATCTTCCACCGCACCTTCCTCAAATGAGCTTACACGTTCAGCCAGGGCTATTGCGGCGGACAAACTGGTAGCGTATTTGTAGACATAAAAAGCATTGTAGAAATGGGGTATCCGTGCCCACTCGCAATGCAACTGTTCATCGATAACCATTCCTTCTCCAAGATAAGCTTCAAGATTCTTGCGGTAGATATCAGTGATACTCTTCGCGATTAATACCTGGCCTGATTCAGCCATCACATGAATCTCTTTCTCAAAACTTGCGAACATGGTCTGTCTGAAGAAAGTGGCTTCAATCCTTTTCATGTTGTGATAGAGAAAGAACTTTTTCTCCTCTAGTGAATCAGCAATCTTTGACATATGATCAAATAATAGAGCCTCGTTAAATGTTGAGGCTATCTCTGCCAGAAAGATCGGGTTCTGGTAATAGATAAATGGTTGATTTTGAATAGAGTAATCCCGATGCAGGCAATGACCAAACTCATGCGCAAATGTTGAAACATCAGAAAACTTTCCCGTGTGATTCAGAAAAACCAGCCCTCGACTCGCGTAACTCCCCCATGAAAACGCCCCCGATCTTTTACCCACCGATTCAAAAACATCAATTACCCGTGCGTTAACTGTAGCATCGTACTTCTCTATATATTCTGAGCCAAGGGGTTGTAGTGCCGTACGGACCAGATCAATTGTCTCTTCATAGGAATACTCCTTATCAACATCAGGAACCAGGGGAATATAATTATCATAGAAGTGCAGTTCCTTAACTCCAAGCGCTTCCCGTTTCAGAGAATTGAAATCACTGATCACATCGATATTCTCTTTCGCAACCTCAACCAGATTTGTGAAGACCGTGGTTGGAAGATAATCGGGAAAGAGAGCACTTTCCAGCATCGACTTGTAGTGACGGATCTTAGTCAGTTTGATATTTGTGAGTACTGTTGTGGCATAGGTATTTGCCAGCACATCTATATTCTGCAGGAAAGGCTTGTAATAGTATTCGAATGCCTTTTGACGAAGTTCCCGATCAGGTGATTCTAATATCTGGGCATACTTAGCGTGAGAAAGGTGGACCTCTTTTCCATTATGTTCAAATAGCTCGAATGAAATATTGTTATCATTAAAGGCCGAGAAAATATCATCAGGTTTTCCCAGAGCAATCCCCAGTTCTGCCAAAACCTTTTCTGACTCTTCAGAAAGGATATGGGGTCGGTACCTGGCATAGCCATCCAGAAAAAATCGATACCCTGACAATTGAGAGTTTTCATTAATTATTTTCTCGATATCTTCTTCTGATAGAGAGGATAGCTCTTTTTTTATAAAAACAGTTTCTGATGAAATCTTTGAAACCAGCAGTTCAATTCTACCCTTCATCTCTTCATATGTTGTATTACCGGTATCTTCAAAAAAACGTACGTTCGCGTATACATATAAATTTTCTTTAACGATAGAAAAGTCAATATATGTCCGCATGAACTGATCGAGTTTACGGGATTCAGACAGAAAACCTTTGAACTCCAGAAGTTGGGAAAGCTGAGTTTCCAACTTTTTGTAATCACCTTCCCAACATTCGTCTGATTCGTACAAAACAGACAGGTCCCATTTGTATTTATCTTCTATCTCATCTCTGGTTTTATTTTTACTCATATTATTAAATTATTTATCCTCACACAAAGACATGAAGAGCACAACAAGTGTGTCTTTATTTCGGTTAAAAGGTTTAAAATAAAAACCCTATCTAATTGAAAAATAATGGTACGATGTACATCGTGCCCCTAAAAATTATTAATGCCAGTTAAAATCCTGGCAGTGTTCCCAGATATTCCCAACCTGTACATTTCCAATTTTTTGCTTCAAACGTATTTGTAGCACATTGCTGGTAGATAACTTGTCCGGCTTCTTTGAAAAAACCTTTTCCATCATCACGAGGGTTGAAGAGAATTCTAACTGTTGCTTTACGAAAAGTATTACCGATAATACTGAATGTATACTGGGGATATACTATAGATGCCTGTGCATTATCAAGTTCTACATAGCCGTCCTCGTTCACGAAAGCACTGGCGTTCTCATAATAGTAAACCCAGTTGCTATCCTTACCTATATGACGAAGATGTAGGCGGAATGTCTTTTTTTTTCTGTCAATATCTCCAACATAAAGCTGCCCACCATCAATAGGAGAAAGAGTGGCGGCCAGTTTGAACGAAGGGTCAGGTTCTTTCAATTCACTCGCAAATGCTTTTAATGTTATAAACAGTCCGACAAGAAGCACAGCACTTATTATTGATACCATTTTAATAATCATAAATGTTCCTTTATTTTAATAGAGAAGCGACCTGAAACCAGTAACATCTTCATACAGACAGCAATTTGTATCTGTTAAAGGAAATCCAAGGTCCAAAAATCTCAATCTGAATCTATTTCAAAATCTATATGTAGTTAATATGTTAAGAGATCCTGAAACGCGTTGAGGATGACAAAAACGTATTTCTACAACAAAGTCTAATTATATTAGCATGGGTGTGTTTTGCAATATAAAACATTCTTCTCCGTGATGTACAAAGGAGAAACATTGTAATGAGATACTCAATTGAGTTCTACTGCCCTCAACATAGTAGTAACAGGTGCTATTTCTGACTTGTTACATTATCCCTCTTCGCCAACTCAAAAGGTCTGATTTTGAGTTCGATATCTGCTTCGTGAAGATGCTTCCAGATGCGGTTCCATACTTCATCACGTATCATATATCGTTTGTGATAATCATCCGCATACCACCAGGGCCAATATTGCATCATACTTGCATTCTCAAAAACCTGCATACCTGCCAGCATGGTACCTTTTGCCATATCCTGCTTAATTAATGTACATTCTGATAAAGCCTGGTTTATCAACTGAATTACTTTCTGTGGATCATTGTCAGGTGCTACATAAACGCTAATGTAATCACCACCCGGAAGTGCTTTTGTATAATTCAGTATAGTTGACTCTGCTACCTGGCTGTTTGGTACGCTAAAATGATAATCGAATGGATTAATCAGTCTTGTTGTACGCCATGTCATATCTACTACCTTACCCGCCTGCATAGATCCAATTTGTATTGTATCACCAATAGTAAAAGGACGCTCAATGAAAATCATAATCCCACCCAATATATTGGCAAGAGTCTCTTTTGCCGCCAGGGCAATTGCTAAACCGCCTATTCCCAGACCCGCAAGAAAAGCGCCTACTTTAAAGCCGAGATTGCTCATTAACATAACAATAGCAATAATCCAGATACTGATCTTTAAAAAGGTCTTTAAGAAGGAAAGTACAAATTTAGTTTGTGGTTTTTTTTCAATATCTGATGTCATGAACCGGGTGATCACGCGTTTGACTAACCATACCAGAAATATGGCAATCAGAACAATGCTTACCAGCTTTATTAAAATAAGGATTATCTCCTGTCTTCGTATTTTGTAACGTTCCGGCCGTAATACGCCAATCTCACCTTGCAGAAATTGAAGCATGTCAATTGCAGTTTCGGGTTTTTCATCAGGTTCCAGTTTTGTCAACTCATCCGGAGAATGACCTGCAATATATTGAATTCGGCGTTGAATGCTGGAGGCTTTAGCATTCAACGCTCCCAGTCCTTCATGATATGTATCGATTTCTACCTCAATGCCTGAAGGAGAAAGCTTCTGTTCGAAGAAACGGGTCCACTTATTTACTGCCATGATTTTCATGTGACGAAAGAAAAGAAGCGGAGCCAGCTCTTTAATCAGAGCGGCCTTATTCTTTTCCAAAACCGGCACCTGTGAATGTGCATGGTGCCCTGTTTTTGCTCTAGATGAATGGTGACCTGGCTCTGCTTTATGGGGCCCAAATTGTTCTCTGATCTTTATCCATTCCTCTTCTTCTTCATGTATTAATTGCACTGCCTGCTTATTAAGAATCAGTAACAGTTTTTGACTAATTGATTCTTCCTCTTCTGCGAGCTGTATCAAGTGTTCGGTATTTCCTTTCTGCTCCTTCAGATTCTCCCGTTTCATGCCCAGTTCCGCCAGTTCCACATAATAGGCACGCAAAAGATCACTCAGTTCTTTCGTCTGCTCTGACGGCACAAAACTGAGAAAATATTCTATGATTTTATCTTCAGACTCCATATGGCGAAGAGCTGTTTGTTCGAGACTTTTCAATGCTGTCTCAGGAAGATCCTCCCTTTTTTGTTGAAAGTCCTGGTCCTGTTTCTGTAATTCCCGGAGTATATCAAGTCGTTTGCTGACCAGACTCCGCATTTCCTTTAACAAGGGCAGGGTTTCTCTGAGTGCTACATCCGGCTGGTGAAGTTCTTCTATCTGTCGCTTGACGTTCGTCTGATAGTTCAGCAATTCTGTTATCTCTGTTTCAGGTTGAATTATCAGATCGTGTGATAAAGCCTCAGTAATACCATCCGGAATTTCATTACTACTCAGTTGACCACGACCCATACGCTTCTTTATTTCCTTGGCATTTGCATGATGCTTCATTGCCAGTTCCAGGGTTTCAGACAGCATGACTACATATTGTTCAACATGTTGATTCAGAGATTTAATAACATTCAGGAGTTTTGTGCGTTGTTTCTGCTGTTCTTCAATAATTCTGATTCTGGTTGATAGCAGGTTCTGGTATTGCACTGTCTGAGAAGTAAGGGTGTTATTATTCGAATATTTGATTAAGGGGTTTTTATTTACTTTATCAGCAGCAGTGGATGATTCTGATCTAAACGAAGCTCGTGTTAATTCCTCCGGTAAATTTAATCCGGCAAGTTTAAAGAGTTTTTTTAAAATATTTTGCTTTTCCTCCAGGAATTCATGTTGTATTAAACGCAATAATGGGTCTTTTAAATATCCAAGTTTTTGCTTTGCCTCTTCAACTCCCATTTGAGTTTTTTTAAATTTATCACGAAACTTTTGCAAAGTAATGCTATTTTCCCTAAGTTTTTCTGAACTCTTCTTAAAACTTTGAACAAGCTGTTGAATTGACATTTCTTTAAGCGTTGACTCCCATTGCTTGGCATGTAAAGCTGACTCCTGAATTTCTTTCAGACTTGCCAGGCTATCTGCCTCTTCTTTCCGGGCTGCCTCGTATTCTGCTATCTGTTCGTCAACCAGAACAAGCTGATCCCTGGCCTTCTGAACTGCAAGCAAAGCTTCTGATATATACTCTGAAACACTATTTCCTGCAGCTATGATAGTATCGGATTGGTTGCCTTCCGAAATTAAATCTGGTACACTTTCCCCCTCAACAACAGAATTTTCATGAATTTCAACAATAACCTGCATTTTGAAAAGATGTTCACTGAGAATTACAGCATCTCCTTTAAGAGATTCTCCATTCTCTATCAAAGACTGCAGCTCCAACCGGAGTCTTCTCAGTTTTTTTGTTCTTGTGCCATGTTGTTGAGAGATTTTTTCTTTAGTAACAATGGTTTTATGATGATCTTTTTCTGCTGTTGTATGGTGATCTTTCTCACTTGCGTGATGATTTTTTTTAATAGAGTGGTGGTCTTTTTCAACATGCTTTTCATGATACCTTGTTTTTTTCGGCTTTGAAAGTTCTTCAAGTTCCTTCTGTACCCGGACTACATTCTCTTGACTGCTTCTGAATTTATTGAGCGAGAGATTAAAATTTTCAGTTAGCCATACCCGTTCTTTCTGTAACTCTAAAATTTTTTCCTGTAGTCTCTCAAGTGTCTGTCTCAGATATTCCTGTTCCAGGTCCTGCCGGTGAAGTTCCTGGAAATATATTTCCCTAGCAGAAGAGTGTTGGGCTTCTGCCTTGAAAATTTCTTTTCTGGTTTCTTCGATACGTGGAGCAATTTTACCAAGTCTCTGTTGAGTAGTCGCTGCCTCCTTCTTCAACTTGTTTTGTTGACTCTTAAATTTCTGCTTTTGTATCTCCATCCTTTGTGGGTTAAACAAGTCGGGGATCTCTTCAGATGCCAGCGTTCCATCATTGACTCGTAAATTGATTTCAAACAGAAATGGCATCATGCTTTCAAGTGATTCAACAAAAGCATTGGCGGCTGACTGAGCTGATTCTATATGAGTAATCTGCTGATTTAAAAGCATCTTTTCTGCGTGAATCAACTCAAGTCGGTTTTTATAAGCATCAAGCCTTTTCTTTGTATGACCCAGAGTAATTCTGGCAACTTCTACAGGGAGGATGCCGTCTGATGGAATCTTAGGTTTTTCTTCAGGTATCTTTAAAGATCCGGTTTCCTCCATTCCATGATCAAGCAATATTCCGCCTTTGTTTACCCTGCGTAACTGTGCCAGAAACCTGCCGGATGCTTCATTAATTATGGTCTGAGCCTGTTTAAGTAATTCACTATTACTTAGATTATGGAGGGTCGGTGTTTGTAATTTTTTCTCTTTTTTATGTGCAACATCTGAAAACGCAGACAGAGAAGAAAAAGAGATGATGATTGTAATCGATAGAGCTACTAGACATCCTTTGAATATCGGTAGTTTTACCCCATAGAAATGTCTATGAAGGCAGGCATGTCGAGGAATAAATGAGTTGTTCATTTAGATTGGTCTCCATTATCGGCAGGGTATGAATCGTACCATGGTCTTCTTGTCTCTGATGACTTCTCCAAGAAGATCAATAGTGCGATCGATTTCTTCCATCGTATTACCAAGTCCAAGCGAAAAACGCAGAGCACAATGCGCCTCTTCTTCGGAAAGTCCCATTGCCAGTAATGCGTGTGAAGGCTTCGGTGAACCGGCCCGGCATGCCGACCCGGAAGAGAGAGAAACACCTTTCTGGTCCAGGGCGAGAACTACCGACTCTCCACGTATTCCGGGAAAAGTCATATTCAATGTGTTTGGCAACAGTGCCTCCGGATTTCCGTTCAACTTCGCATCTTTCATTAATTCGCGTATCCCTTTTTCCAGTTTGTCACGCATCCTTTTGATCCTGACCATTTCATGGATTCGTTGAACCGCCAGCTCTGCTGCCTTGCCCAGCCCGACAATCCCTAATACATTTTCTGTACCCGCACGCATTCCATTCTCCTGCTTCCCACCACTCACCAGTGGCTCCATTACAACATCTTTTCGAATATAAAGAGCCCCAATACCTTTCGGGCCATATATTTTATGCCCAGACATTGTGAGCAAATCCACACCGAGGGCTTCTACATCTATTGGAATTTTTCCAATCGCCTGTACACAATCAGTATGAAACAGAATGTTCCGTTCTTTCGCTATCGTGACCAGATCTGCTATCGGATTAATTGAACCGGTCTCGTTGTTTGCCATCATCACACTCACCAGGCATGTTTTATCTGTAATTGCAGATTTCAACTCTTCCTGGTTAATCTTCTTTGTTTTATCAATGTTGAGGTATGTTACGGTAAACCCGTGCCTTTCAAGCCACTGACATGTATCAATAACAGAAGGATGTTCTATGGAAGTGGTTATAATATGGTTCCTTGTGTTCCAGTTTGCGAAAGCAACTCCTTTTATAGCGAGATTGTTGGCCTCGGAACCGCTACCGGTAAAGGTTATCCGCCTTGCAGTACAATTGAGTAACTGGGCAACACTTCGCCTCGCCGCCTCAACAGCAAACCTCGCTTCCTTTCCTTCGGTATAGATACTGGATGGATTTCCATGACCATTTTCAGCAAACTGGAGCATGATCTTCCTGACTTCCGGGTCTAAAGGAGTTGTGGCATTGTGATCAAGATAAATACGCTTCTCAATATGCTGAGACTCTGAGTCTGACTCTATCATCCCGGTAGTATCATTGTATTCACCTGAATCTACCGCAAGTGCCTTGTCTCTCTCTGTTACTTTAACTACTTCACACAAGAGAGTTTTATATACAGGAAAGCCAGATATTGGGTCATACCGCTGGAGATCAGTCAAATCATTTACATTGCAATTCTGCCACTTCTCCGGCCCAACGGGTCCGCCGCCACCCATATTGGCATCAATGGCACCCTGAACAATATCATCGGTGACCAGTGCACACATGGTAACCTTACCACGCTTAGTCATAATGTCCACAAGGTCTCCGCTTTTGATACTACGAGCTTCCGCATCCAGGGTATTGATTGTTACCGTTGGCTCAGGCCTCTCTTTCAGAAGCCCTGAGACGCCATGATGCTGTGAACGGAAATCTGTAGTTACACGTGATCCCGAATTGAATATCAGGGGAAATTCCTCTGCAAGATCTGGCTGAGAGTGAGGTCCTTCACCAGGTTCTGTATAGACTGGTAGAGGGTCATACCCATGCTCTTCAAGTATTGTGGAAGCTATTTCAAACTTTCCTGTCGGAGTTTCGAACCCGGGCTTACCATCAGTACGCAGTAATCCCTTCTCCCATTTCTTGTACTGCGTTAAGACTGATGGCACCTGTACTGTTCCATTTGAACCCCGAACATCTTCAAGGGAAAAACCGGACCCTTTTAGCACGTGTCGAAGGAGTTCTTCCTCATCTGCCGGATAAAGATGCCCGTAGCCAAGACGTTCAGCAAGTTCTGTCAAAATAAAGAAATCATTCCGCGCCTCACCTACCGGCTCAGCAATTTTCTCTCTGATTCGAAAGATCGGTCCATACGTCATATATGATTCAATTTCATACATGGTAGTTGCGGGAAGGACTATATCTGCATACGCTGCATCTGCTGTCAATTGACGATCAATACTTACAAGAAAATCAAGATTATTCAATGTCTTGCGCCAGATAGCCGGTTGAGGCCAGGAAGTAATAATTGATCCTCCAAGTATGATAAGAGAACGAATAGGATAGGGTTTTCCTTCCAGGACAGACTCCGGTAATGCAATTGCATGGGATTCCCCCCGATATTGACTGTAAACAGGAAAGCGATCTCTGCCCAGTGCTTTTCGTACATCAGGATTGGGAATATGACCTTCACGGTTTAAAGGAAAATTGTTTTCTTTCATCGTAAAACAACGCCCTCCCGGCACATCAAGCTGTCCCCCAAGTGCCCAGAGGACCATTGTCGCTCGTATTGCCTGCACACCGCTGTCACTATACTCAAGCCCGCTGTACATAACCGGAGATGCACCATTTACTTCTGCAATTCTTCTGGCAAGAGACCTGATTGTGTCAGCAGGAACCCCCGTAATGTTTTCAACAGCATCCGGCCTGAAGTGTTGTACATATCTTGCAAGGTCATCGAACCCAACTGACCAGTTTTTTACAAAGTCCTCGTCATAGAGTTCTTCTTCTATAAGAATATTGCACATACCGAGAGCCAGGGCGCCATCAGTACCAGGACGTATTGGAATCCACTCTGCATCAGTAAGCTTTGCCGTCATGGTTTTCCGCGGATCTATAACAACAACCTGTGCTCCTTGTTTTTGTGCACTGATAATCCTGTTAAGATCCAGCGGTGGACAATCGGTTGCAGGATTTGTCCCCCATACCACTATCATCTGGGCATTCTCGATATCGGAAAACATATTAATCAACATCCCCCCCATAGTGATATGAGGCGCAATCATAGCAAACGAGACGTAGCAGAGAGCACCTACTCCCAGAGTATTTGGAGAACCAAATGGAAACAAAACACTTGACGCAGAAGATACGGCCACATCCTTTGGCTGAAACACATCACACATGGAAAGCTCAAAGCTTCCCCTCCCTGTGTATATAGCAGTAGCCTCCGGGCCCGACTCCTCCTTAATAGTATTTAAGTTTTCAACGATAATTTCATAGGCACTGTCCCAGGAAATTCTCTCAAACTCATAGGTACCTTTTGGGCCCTTTCTCCTCAGCGGATAGCGAAGCCGGTCTTTGGAATATACAATTTCAGAAGAGTGTTCACCGAGTTTGCAAATCATTCCTAGATGAGAGCTTTCATCAGGTCTTACCTCCGCAATCCTTCCCTCCTTATCATAGCTGACGGTAACCCAGCACCCAGCAGGACAAATACCGCAGATTGCATGTTTTTCATTACTACTGTTCTTTGATCCCATTAAATATTCCTTTTAAAGTTTGTCGTAACAGTATGCACTACGGTAAAAGGTGCGCCCTGTTAAAATTTTAATCAGCAGCTGGTGCGAAAAGGTTCAGGCTGAAAAGTTGTTCAGTATCAAACCATTGTTGTTCCACATAAAGACCTGTCTCTTCTGCCAGAGCATTAATATCGTCTGGAGAATACTTGAATGAGTGTTCCGTGTGAATAGTTTCATCAGCCATAAATGAAACCTCTAAATCAAGTTCACTGATAAAAACCTTCTGATCTATATGACTGATCAGGTACATCTCAATTCGTCCAATTTCTTCATTATAAATTGCCTTGTGAAAAAATTTATCTACGTCAAAATTGCCCCCCAGTTCTCTATTTACATGTGTAAGGAGGTTTAAGTTGAACTCTGCAGTAACACCCTGTGTATCATTGTAGGCATTTTCCAAAATAGTTTTCTCTTTTTTCAAATCAATACCTACCAGAAACCTGTCATTGGGAAGCATTATTTTCTGTAGATGTCGTAAAAAATCAGTTACCTCAGATCTATTAAAATTGCCTATACTTGATCCTAACCATGTAATCAGGTTCTGTTGCTCTTTCAGGATGTTCAGGTGATCAATTCCTTCATTATACCTGGCAGCAATGGCGTTTATTACCAGATCCGGATATGCTTCGAGCAGGGAATAAGCGCTCTCCTCAAGTATCTTATGGGAGACATCAATAGGTGTATAATGAGCAAGGCGCTGACGTTCAAGAAACGCCTCTATCAGTATCCTTGTTTTTGTAGAACTACCACTACCTAATTCGACGAGGACTGTTTCTCCCGTAAATAGGGAAACAATATCATCTGCGTTTGCTTCAAGGATATCTGTTTCCGTACGTGTCAGGTAATATTCCGGAAGTCCACAGATTTTCTCAAATAACTGTGATCCGGCATGATCATAGAAATAGACAAAGGGGAGGTGCTTTGATTCAGAAGTAAGACCGCTTTTAACATCTCTGGAGAAGTTGTTTATGAAATTCTTCCTATCGATTGTTACTAGTGAAAATCGTCCTTCAATTCCTGAAATTGTCACTTTATTTACTCCATATCTAAAATCACTATTATAAAGTATTTATATTACAATATACTCCACTTGAAAATCAAGAAAACTCACAATAAAACTAGCCTCAGTTATGACAAAAGAATTTGGTATTAAATTTGCTTAAATTTAAAAATATTCAATACTGGAACAATAACGCTAACACTTTTACACAAGCATTAACTTTATTTTAAAATTTTAAAAAGATTGCCAGTGGTATCAAGGAGATTGAAACCATAGCAGCATGGAGAGAATCAGAGAGATTGGAGGCGGAAGAGTATAATAAAAAAAAGAGATTTTAGATATAAATGAGAAAATAATGGAAAACGATATCGCTGGTGATCCAATGAATGAAAAAAGATGGAGCAAAAAGACAGCCTATGCACTTAAAGATGATTTAACGAACACCTATTTTGAAGGGAGCAAGAGAGGTAGTAAAGTAGCTGGGTATGGCAAATCAAAAGAGAAGCGCAATGATTGTCCAATGGTTACACTATCGCTTACAATAGATGAAGAGGGATTTCCTAAGCAGAGCAAAGTGTGGAAAGGCAATGTGTCAGAGCCGGATACGCTTGAGGGTATTTTGTTGGGGTTAAAAGAAGAAGAAAGCTTGTTTTCGAGTCAGAGAACGATTGTTATGGATGCAGGGATTGCTACGGAAGATAATATTGCATTGATTAAAAAGAACGGCTTTAAATATATAGCAGTCTCACGCAAGAGAACGTATGATGATGCCCTCTGGTCTGGAGTGCAAGAGGAGAAGGTCGCATTATCGGAGGGGAAAACAATATTGAGTATGAAATTAGCCCGAACAGAAGAAGAGGTGTTTCTTTTATGCCACTCTGAAGCAAAAGAGGCCAAAGAGAGTGCAATTCTTTTCCGTCGTGAGCAGAAATTTGAACAAGAGTTAACAGCGATACAAGAGGGATTAAAGAAGAAAAGGACGCTCAAGAAAAAGGTAGTTTTAGAAACATGAAAGGCAATCTGGGTTTGTGTCCAAACTTTCATCATGACGATATCCCAACTATTGCTCATGTACATATCACGGTATTGGCTTATCATATGCTTGCAGGGATATTAAAAAAGTTACGAACAGCGGATGTGCATTATAATTGGAATACGATTCGTAATATTCTTGCAACACATGTAAGGGTAACAACCACTATGAACACAGAGGATGGACACGTTATTGACGTCAGAACATGCATAACATCCACAGAAAAGCAATATATGATTTACAATAAGCTACATATTAAACATACTTCTTTGGAGAGAAAACATATGAAATCATCGGTTAAGACCCAAAGATGTAGTGCCGAAAATTGAGACGCGGAAAACTTAGTTGCCTGCAATTATTAGAGATACAACTTTTGCTTGTCGAACTTTGCATAGCAATGCTAAGTCGAGGATTTTGTGATTGAGAAAAATCTATAAGTTCTTGCGAAATCTGGTAAAGAAAACCGAAAACCAATTCGTGATGGGTATAGTATGACAAACATCTGGAACGAAGAGACCATTCGGCAGAGAGTCTCACCTTGAGTTACTCACAAAGGGGTCCCCTTAGCAGCTGGTCTAGCCGGAATTTATTCACGAAGGTTTACACCAAGAGAATTGTTAAGATTTACAAGAATCTTTTCCTGCAAGATATCTACTTCTTCGCTCTTCAATGTTTTGTTATCTGCCCTGAATACAATTCTGAATGCGATACTCTTCCTACCCTTTTCAACCTGTTTGCCCCTGTATACATCAAGGAATTTTATCTCATTAACATAGTCTATCTTGAGGGACTCAATGCATTTTTCTATATCTGCCCATGTGACCTGCTCATCACTTACGATGGCCAGATCTCTTGTCACTATGGGAAATGATGGTATTTTTTGGTATGAACTATCAAGGTTTGTTTTATCTAGCAGTAAGTTAAAATCAAGTTCAGCTACGCACGGCTTACTCCTGAAATCATAGTCACTGATTACTTCTCTGCTTAACTCTCCAATAAATCCCAGAACCGTGTTTCCAAGCCTCAACTCTGCAGATTTTTGAGAGCTGAACAGAGCAAAATCAAAAAACTTACTTTCTAGACTTTCAACAATATTAAGATGAATGAGTATTGTCTCTATAACGCCTTTTAAAGCCAGGTACCCATCCTCTCCGAGAATACATAAACACTCTTTCTCTTCCGGCAACTGGTCATCTTCTCGAGGCAGATAAACCTTAGACAATTCATATATATCAGTTTTTTCTGCACCATAGTTCTGATTATGTTTCTTTACCCGTAGAAGATTATGTACCAGTGCCTTCCTTAGAAGGTCCTCGTCCTGACGTATCGGATTGAGGATCTTCAAACTGCTCATTTCAGACCAGATGGTACCATATCTATCCTGTGAATCACCTACAATGCTGTCGGTAATAACTTCATTAAAACCCAGTCCGGCCATAACATTTTTTGTCTTTTCAGTGATTTTATCAAACTTATTATCATGTGCCAGCTTCACACCTATACTACTTTTCACGGGAATTTTGTCGTATCCATGTATCCTGGCAACTTCCTCTATCAGGTCTATTTCCCGATAAACGTCTCCCCTGAAACTGGGCACATCCACGCTGAAACCATCTTCCGTTTCACTATTTATTCTAAACTGAAGGTGTTCCAGAATATTCTTCGCCGTGTCTTTTTCTATCTGAAGTCCCAACAGTCGGTTCAAACGGGACATACTTAAAGTAACACACACCTTTTTTTCTTCCAGGAAGTTCTGGTCAATTATGCCATCCACAATAGTACCACCCGCTATTTCTAATATCATCCTGGCTGCTCTCTTTGATGCCCAGTCGACACACTCAGGATCAACGCGTCGCTCAAAACGATAAGACGAGTCAGACATCAGGGCAAGTTTTCTGGATGTTCTTCTCACACTTCTCGGATCAAAAAAGCCGCTTTCCAGAAGGATGTTCCTTGTTGCTTCTGAGACTTCTGTCTCTTTTCCTCCCATTATACCTGCAACAGCAACCGGTTTCTGCGAATCCGCAATCACCAGCATGTCATCAGAAAATGTACACCTGCTGCCATCAATTGCCTCCATAGTTTCACCCATCTTTGCCTTTCTGACAACAATCCTGTTTTCACTCAACTTATCAAAGTCAAAGGCATGTAAAGGCTGACCACTCTCCATCAATACGTAGTTTGTAATATCTACTATATTATTTACAGGACGCAACCCGATACTACTGATTTTCTTCTTCAGCCAATCCGGAGATGGCCCCATTTTCACATCTTTTATAATTTGTGCCGTATATCGCTGACACAATTCATTTTCTTCTATTGTGACACCCGTTATATCATTTATATTTTCATTAGTTGTATCATAACCCACATCCGGAATTTCAAGTTTTCCGCTAACGATGGTGGCTACTTCTCTTGCTACTCCTATAAAGCCCAGGCAGTCAGGCCTGTTTGAGGTCACCTCTACCTCCAGGCAATAATCATCATCTACAGGGTCCATAGTGTCAACTACCAGTCCAGCATTCGTTAAACATTCTGCCAATTCCTCTACGGAAAGATCGTGTTTACAATAATCCTTTAGCCAGTTGTAACTGATTTTCATAAGTTTTCAGATAAACAATTGATTAAGTTAGATACTTCATTCTGCTTCCGTGCCTGTACCTATTCGGGCAGGCCCGCCTGGACTAGCCATTCGGGCAGGCCTGCATTCAGAATGACAAGTCAGCATGTCATTCTGAGGAATGTACTGCCATGTTTAGATTTCAAAATTGTGATAAAAATCTCAAATCATTTTCAAAAAAAAGTCTGATATTATCTATTCCATACTTTAGCATGGTAAGTCTTTCCACGCCGATTCCAAATGCAAATCCGGTATATTTTTCTGAATCGTAGCCAACAGTGTCAAATACATTGGGATCCACCATTCCCGCGCCCAGAACCTCAACCCATCCACTGTTGGAGCAGACGCTACATCCTTTTCCTTTACAGATAGAACAGGAAATATCTATTTCTGCGCTGGGTTCGGTAAAGGGGAAGAATGAAGGACGGAATCTCATCTTTATATCCTGCCCGAAGTACGACTGGGCAAACAGGGTTAAAACATATTTCAGATCGCTGAAGCTGACACCTTCATCAACCATCAGCCCTTCAATCTGGTGAAACATCGAAGCGTGTCGAGCATCAACGGTATCCGGTCTGAAAACCTTTCCCGGGGCAATCATTCTGATCGGAGGTTTTTTCTTTTCCATCACTCTTATCTGGACAGTTGATGTCTGGCTTCTCAAGAGGCGTTTATTGCCCAGGTAAAATGTATCAAAATCTTCTCTGGAAGGATGATCCGAGGGGATATTCAGAGCGTCAAAGTTGTAGTATTCGTGCTCTACCTCTGGGCCGTATTCTATATCAAAACATAACTTTCTGAAAATTTCTTTAATTTCATCGATTGTCTGTGTGAGCGGATGTTTATGCCCATAGGGTTTGTATTCGCCAGGCAGAGACAAATCAAAAATCTCTTTAGACCCCAAAGCCTGATCTTTGCCAACAAACTTCGCTTTTGCCTCTTCAATATATTTACTGATTTCCTGCTTAAGTATATTTGCCGACTTTCCGGTAGACGATCTCTGTTCGGGAGGCAAACCGGGAATTGATTTGATTATTTCGTTAATAATGCCGCCTTTTCTCCCGAGATATCTTGCCTTTATCTTTTCTACTTCTTCCGGAGATCCGGCTTTCGCCAGGTCTTCTTTCGCCTTATTTTGTATTTCGCTTAATTTTTCCTGCATAATCAGATGATAAATATTTTTTCAAGGAGGAATTATAATGTGCAATCGTAATCGTTAAATATTAAGTGGGATTTTATGCTGCATAACCCATGTGTCAACCCCGCTTTCACGGGGGTTCCATGGACCATACCAGTTTCTTCAAGTCTGAGCAGTTTGTTTCAGGCAGGCTAAAAGAAAGAGTCTTACTATAACAATATTCTAAATTGTGGATTGGTTATTAAGGATTGTCAGTCAAAAGAACAATCCAGAAAGAGTGAAAAGCCAGAATGCATGTATATGCATCCAGACTTTAAACATGTTGCTTTGACAACTCGACCAATTCATCAAAAGCTGCAGGATCATTTACTGCTACTTCTGCTAATATTTTCCTGTCAACTACAACATTGGCTTTTGTTAACCCATTGATAAAACGACTATAATTTATCCCGCGCATTTTAGCAGCCGCATTTATGCGTATTATCCAGAGTTTTCTGAAATTTCTCTTTTTACACTTCCTGTCTCTATACGCAAAGGCCATTGCCCTCACATACGTTTCACTTGCCTTTCTATATAGGTTACCTCTACCGCCCCAATACCCTTTTGTTTCATTGAGAAGTCTTTTCCTTGCTTGTTTCCTTGCTGATCCTTTTCTTACTCTTGGCATCTTAAAAACCTTTCTTGTGCTTATTCTAAAAAATGACTATGCTTTTCCTAATGCGCGCATCAACGGTCTGATAAATCCCTTAGATACAAGGCTAGTTCTCTTGAGCGCTCTCTTGCGATTACCGGTTTTCCCTGACATTAAGTGGCCGGCAAAAGCTTTCCTTCTCTTAATCTTACCGTTAGGAGAAACTTTGACCCTTTTCGTAAGACCTTTATGTGTTTTTAATTTTGGCATTCCAATACTCCTTTGCTTTCTAAGCTTTAACTCTGTTATTATACTTTCGGTGTTAAGATAATCCCCATACTTCTCCCCGTTGACTTTGCCTGAGATTCTACCTTGGCAATATCTTCCAGAGACCTGATAATTTCATCAAATATTTCTTTAGCCATATCCCTGTGTGCCCTCTCTCGACCTCTGAACATCATGTTAACCAGGACCCTGTCCTTTCTTGCGAGAAATTTCCTGGCATTCTTGATTTTTGTCTGCAAATCATGCGCGCCTATTTTTGGTCTGACCCTGATCTCTTTTAATTGAACAACTCGGCTTTTCTGATGTGACTTTTTGCTCAGTTTATATTTGTATTTACCATAATTCAGAAGACGGCACACTGGCGGATCAGTATCCGGTGAAACTTCAACCAGATCAAGCCCCAGCTCCATTGCCTTGCTGAGTGCATCGTGTTTCTTTAATACACCCAACTGAGTACCATCTTCAGCAACAAGTCTCACAGTTTTAGCATATATTCTTTCATTAATTCTCTGATATTTCGAGATCTCTACACCCCCATTTAAAAGGTTCAGAATTTACATTTAGTGCAAAAATACCCGGTAAACGCAAACTCCCAAATATAAAGAGACACTTAAGTTCTATTCTTAGCCTCTCTTTCAACACGCACAAGGAATTCTGACAACGGCAGAGATCCCTCATCTCCATTCTTACGGCTCCTGACTGACACAGTCTCTTCATCCACCTCTCTATCACCTATAATGAGTAGATAAGGGATTTTCTCCAATGTACCTTCTCTGATCTTAAAGCCGGTCTTCTCGTTTCTTAAATCACAATCAGCTCGGATCCCTGTCTCGGATAATCGATCCTTTATTTTTTTACTATATTCATCATGGGCATCTGTTATTGGTAAAATTCTTACCTGTGTAGGCGCCAGCCACAAAGGGAAGTCACCGGCATAATGTTCCAGCAGGCACCCGACAAATCTCTCCATGGCGCCAAGCACGGTACGATGTACCATCACCACTTTATGCTTTTTGCCGTCAGAAGCGATATAGTTAACGTCAAACCTTTCAGGTAAATTAAAATCTACCTGAATAGTTGGCCCCTGCCAACCCCTTCCCAGCGCGTCCTTAATTTTTATATCTATTGCCGGCCCATAGAACTTTGCCTCCCCTTCCTCCCTCGTATATTCCAACTCTTTCTGTTCGAGGGCGTTTTTTAAAGCCTCTTCGGCAAGGTCCCAATTTTCATTTTCACCTATATACTTTTCGGATTCTCCTTTACCTCTCACCGCAAGTTCTATTTCATATTCATTAAACCCGAAACTTTCCAGCATATATTGCGCCAGATCTATAATTCCAACTATTTCATCCTTTAACTGGTCCGGCCTGCAGAAGACATGGGCATCGTCCTGAGTGAAACCGCGGACCCTCAAAAGTCCATGCAAAACACCAGATCTCTCATATCTATAAACAGTGCCAAGTTCACCCCACCTTTGCGGCAGATCGCGATAACTACGGACCTTTGTCTGGTACATAAGAATTGCAAAAGGACAATTCATCGGTTTCAATATATACTCCTGCCCGTCAACTTCTATAGGGGAAAACATACTCTCTTTATAGAAGTGCAGATGTCCGCTTGTTTTCCAGAGATCTATTTTTGCAATGTGAGGACTATAAACTATTTCATATCCTCGTTTATAATGCTCTTCTCTCCAGAATGTTTCTATAATGCTCCTTATTCTTGCTCCTTTTGGGTGCCAGAATACAAGACCGGGACCACCCTGGTCATGGAAGCTGTAAAGGTCTAACGCGGTACCCACTTTTCTGTGGTCGCGTTTTTTAGCCTCTTCTAAAAGCTTCAAATGTACCCTTAAATCCTTCTTATTTGTAAACGCCGTACCATATATCCTCTGAAGCATCGGGTTGGTTTCTTTACCGCGCCAGTATGCTCCGGCAACACTTAGCAGTTTAAATGCCGTAATCTTCTTAGTACTTGCCAAATGCGGGCCTCTGCACAAGTCCACAAAATCACCCTGTCTGTAAAAGGAAATAGTTTGATCTTCCAGGCCCTTAATCAACTCAACCTTGTAATCCTGCCCAGACTCTTTCATCATTTTTATGGCAATATCACTGGTCTCTTCAAAACGGTCAAATGTCTCGTCAGACTCAATAATCCTCTTCATCTCCGCCTCTATCTTCTCAAGATCTTCTTCTGTCAGGGTTGTGTCCAGATCAAAGTCATAGTAGAAACCGTCCTTGATGGAAGGGCCAATCCCGAGCCTGGCATTCGGATATAGATTAGTGACTGCCTGGGCCATAACGTGGGCGGTGCTATGCCTGAGTATCTCCAGTCCATCTTCAGAGTCTGCCATCACAAGGTCCAGGGCCGTATCTGTTTCGATCTGGCTCTCAAGATCGACAAGCATGCTGTTAACCTTACCGGCTATTGCCATACCTCGGCTCTGTCCGGCAATATCGCAAGCCACGTCCTTTACAGTGACCTTATCTTCATATTTTCTTTCAATACCGTCGGGTAGAGTTATCTTAACCATTTTTCTCTCAATTAATAGTAATTTTTCCGCACATTATGGGAAACAGTCAATTTACCCGATTTTTATCTTCATTTCAACAAATAAGTCGAGTATTTTATATATTTCATATATAAACCACTTATTAATGATAGATATGAATTTTTACCCAATCCTTAAGAAAGGGTTGATGGAAACCAGAGATTTAACATTTGCTCCAGTTATTTTAGCCTTATAAAACACACTAAAGATGAACAGGGATATAGTCCCTGAAATAAACCCGCCGATCAATGACGGGTAATTGCAGCGATGCCTACTCTTCTGTTGACAACTAAATTTTCAAATTGTAATCTCTTGCATATAATAACATTATAAGAGGCGAAAGATCAGAGTAAGAAGAAATATTGCCTGTTACTCCGATCTTTCGCCTAGATTTTCTGATTTATTTAATGGATGGTAGCAACTTTTGTGTAATTTATTGATTATAAATGATATCCACACTTGACTGGCTCGTACTTCTGGCCTATGCAGGCGTAGTTACCACCTTTGGTTTTTTGGCAGGTAAAAAGGAGAGTACATCTGAAGACTACTTCCTTGGTGGTCGTAAGATGCCATGGTTGTCTGTTATGGTTTCCATTTACGCCACTTCGCTTTCCGCTCTTACATTTATAGGTGTTCCGGGCGCCGCGTTTGGAGGTGATTTTGTTTATCTTCAGTTGGCAATCGGTGATCTGGCCGGACGCATTCTCGTCTCAACCCTGCTATTAACAGCGTACTACAAGAGCCAGGTAACTACCATTTATGAGTTTCTGGGAAAGCGCTTTGGTCCAAGGAGCCGTGATGCCGGGACAGGGTTTTTTATACTTACCCGTATAGTGGCAAGTGGTGTTCGCCTGGCAGGGTGTGCCATAGCGCTTTCTGTTGTATTTGAGATTCCACTTAACGGAGCAATTGTATTAATCGCGGTTGTAGCGCTTGTGTACACTGCCCTGGGAGGAATTAAGGCGGTCATATGGACAGACGCGCTTCAGTTTTTCCTTCTCCTGGGTGGAGCAATTGTAACATTATCTGTTATCTGGTCTGCAATTCCGGGGGGATTTAATGAGTTTTTTCAGATTGGGTCTGAATTTGAGAAATTCAGGATTTTTCATGTCTCTGCTTCGCCGTCCCATCCTGAATTTTTTTTGAATTTCAACAATCCCAATGCCCTTGCTGCAGGTCTGCTATTTGGGTGTTTCACAACATTTGCGGTGTTAGGTACCGATCAGGACCTCGTACAGCGGATGTTGACATGCGACCATGTAAAAAAAGGTCAAAAGGCCTTACTATGGACGGCAGCACTTAATTTCCCCATAACATTACTTTTTTTAAGCGTGGGTGCTGCCCTTTTTGCCTATTACAAAGTTGTTCCTGACGCTGCGGTAGATGCTTTTGCTACGGCACAACATAATGATTATATCTTTCCCCATTTCATAAAAACAGTACTTACTCCCGGATTGCGGGGGTTACTGATTGCTGCACTGCTTGCTGCTGCCATGTCATCTCTTGATTCAGCTCTTAATGCTCTCTCTTCCACATTTTATATTGATATTTACAAAAGATATATAAGACCTGAAACAGATGAGAAAGGAGCTGTTACTTTATCCAGATACTCTGTGATTATATTTGCCGCTATTCTGGCGTTTGTGGCAATGCAGTGTGGTAAAACCGAATCTGTTTTATGGCTTGGGTTCAAAGCCTTTGGTTATACCTACGGTGCTATGATTGGGGTTTTCCTCATTGCGGTCCTCACAAATAAACGCGGTAATGACATTGCCAATGTTGCAATAATGGTTACGAGTGTGCTTATGGTCCTGTTTTTAACGGCTGATTCAATTGGGCCGCTACAGGAAATCCGTTCAACCCTTCTTTCTCCACTGGGAATTGAGAAAATATCCTGGAAATGGTCGATTATTATAGGGTCGATATGGACGTTTGGTATTGGTGTTATTTTCTCAGGAAAACCATTAAAAAGTTAAAAGTGAACTAAAACGCCTGAAGTTGAAAAAGAAAATTGTCCTTCCTTTAACTTTAGCCACTTACCCTGGTATTAAATGTAAAACCCTTGAAACTATTATTGAGATAATGATTATAACAAAAGTATATACCAAAAGCGCATAGACTCTCTTGTCTCTAAGCCAGCTCTTCTTTTCCGGGTGTTTCTTTAAAATTCCTTTTAATGTCCAGTCTACAGAGACTGGTGAGGCAGTTGTGGATATTTTTGAATATATAAGTGAAATACATAGTGTCGTACAGAACCCGATTGGTCCCCACCAGAGCCATGAGATTGAAGGTACGTATTGCCCCAGGAGGAAGTTAAGTGTAGTACCAGCTATTATGCCGGTGATGATAGCGGAACCTGTTATCGACCTGAATAAAATACCGGCTAAAAAAGTAGCCAGAATCGGGCCGGAAAATGCCGAACCTATCATGTTTACTATTTCTATTACGGTGGAAGAAGATCTTGCTACAAAGTAAGCCCCTCCCGCACAGAGTATACCCCAGAACAGTGTTATGAGTTTTGAGAGGCGAAGCATCTTGAGGGGTTTTTGTGCAATGTCAGGTCTGAATTTCAGGACAAAATCTGAAACAGTTACGGCAGATAATGAATTAAAAGCTGAATCTATGCTCGACATGGAAGCGGCAAATAGACCTGCCATTACCAGGCCTACCACGCCAACCGGCAGATAGTTGATCATAAATGTAGGTACCAGGTAATCCGGATTTTTGTCCTGGATCTTAGTGGCAAAGTCAGGTTGACTTTGAATAAAGGCCGCCAGGACAACTCCAAAAATAATATAGGTGAGAACTATCGGAAACCTGATTAATCCGTTAATCATGAGCGCGTTCTGTGCCTGGCGGACATCCGGTGTGGCAAGTAATCTCTGGGCCTGGCTCTGGTCACATCCATAATAGCCTACATAAAGAAAGATACACCCGATAATCATGGGCCAGAAGGCAAAGGTCTGGCCGTCTCCAAAACCGTGATGGGAAAAATCTATTGAATTCAGGCGGGCCGGATCAATTGAGATGGAGGAAAAATCTTTACCCAAAATACTTATAGATACAATTAGTGCGACAAGTACACCGCCGTACAGGATGATAAGCTGGAGAATGTCGCTGTATACGTCTGCCATTATTCCACCAATTGTTGTGTACGCAATGGAAACTATGGCCATAATAATCATAGTCGTAACAATAGGCAGATCCATTATTACAGAAAGTACCAGTGCTGATGTGTAGAGGATTACGCTTGTTGAAAGCCCACGTGAAAACATAAAAAGGGCTGACAGTGTGAACCGTGTTCTCTTCCCGAATCGTCGTTCAGCATATTCATATACCGATGAACCGGAGAGCTGTCGGAAAACGGGGACCAGTAAAAACATTATGGCAATCATGGAAACCGGTACGGCAAACTCGAATTGCAGCCATTTGATACCTCCTCCTGTCTTGAGCGCTACAAACGCGGGGGCGCTGACCAGGCTTATCGCACTTACCTGGTTTGCGGCGAGAGATATGGCAATAACAGTGGGTCCCATCTTTCTTCCACCAAGAAAGTAGTCATCGGTGGATTGTTGACGTCTTGCCAGCCAGACGCCAAGTCCAATAATACCAATCAAATAGGTTGTCAATACAACCCAGTCTATATTAGTCATGTTTCATAGCGGGTTTTACTTCAGGTACTAAAGTTACTTCAAACTTGCTATATTGACATGTAGTATGAGTTTGCATATCTTTAAAATCAAGGCAAAAAGATGATGGTGGTTATTGAGATTTATTCCTTAAGTTTTTGTGGATATATCCGATACTAAATACATAAGAGTTTTAACTCTGTTTAATGTATTAAGCATCCTGTCGGCCAACAGGCAGGTAATAACACGAAAAACACTCTGAATTACAGAAAGGGGAGAATGAGGTGGGAATAAACAGGTTATTTCTGGGTCCATTTAATGCTAAGATCTTTGGTGAGGAGATCAAAGAGAAGCAAGATAAGGTATTTGACGAGATTCTACAGGAGGAACATGTAAAGTTTGAACAACTGATATCAAAGATAGAAAAGAAATGGAATACAGAAAATCATTGCCGGGAATATAATCTTAAAGAAAAATACCATTTGCCGTCTACTGAGTAATCATTCATTGCACCCAGCGGCTTGTTTAGCGGGTGCAATGAACTATTTCTTTCTTTCTTGTTCTGCAAGGTTATATTAGTATTCAATCTTCAATATTTTATAACGCAATACACCTGCCGGCGCATTTACCTCAACTTCATCATTTACTTTGTGCTCTAAGAATGCCTGTGCGAAAGGTGAAGAGACCAGTATTTTGTCATTTATCGGATCATCGTCACCCGCGCCTACCAATTCGTAGTTTTCGATATCTCCTGTATCCAGGTCCTTGACCTCTACTTTTGCTCCAAAATGAACAGCATCAGTTGGGATATTGGAGGAGTCTACAATTTCTGTCCTTGCAAGTTTGTCTTCAAGTTGTCTGATCTTTGCTTCGAGCATCCCCTGCGCTTCTCTGGCGGCGTGGTATTCTGCATTTTCTTTAAGGTCGCCATATGCTCTTGCTGTTGCGATCGCTTCCTGGATCTCAGGCCTCTTTACATTTTTCATTTCATCTAACTCTTTTTTTAATTTTTCGAAGCCATCTTGTGACATATAAACTTTTTCCATCTTATATCTCCTGGATTTATTTGGTAATAAAAAGATCATTTAAAATAATTTTAAACATAATGTCAATAAGATTATGCTGTTTAATTTAGTAGATTTATTTTTATATCTTGTGTAGTGTAGTTATCTATCCGTGCCAATCGGGGCAATTCGTGTCTTAGTGTTGAGCCGGACTGGCTGAAAGGAGCTTAATTCTGTGAATCTAAAGAAAAATATTACAATTTCCTTATTACTGATTTTTTCTTTAACCTCTTTTTGTTCAACTGCATTCTCCAGACAGGGGACCTTAGTCGGACAAATAGTAGATGGTTTTGACAAAGTGGTAAAAGATGTTGAAGTTAAGATTAAGGGGACTAAGTTTGCTGCAAAGAGTGATGAGAATGGTAAATTTCGGATAAAATCCAACCCCGGTAAATTAGAAATAACGTTCAGAAAGAAAGGTTATGCGAAGCAGACAATTCCTGTAAACATGTTTGACACTTCAGATATCCACTTACCACAATTAGCTTTCTGGAAATATCCTGAGAGCGGCGGGGTCTTTCTGGTTAGAGTAAATGATTACAAAAAGATTGAATACTCAAGTTTTTATTCGGAACGTGATGACAGCAGCATAAGTTTTTATGTTAAAGGAGAGTCGACGAAGATTGAGTGTCCGAAAGAGGCGTTTGAACAGGGTAAAATCTGGCTGATGATGCTTGATTACTCTAAGGATGAACCGATAGTAGTGGGTAAAAACCTCTACAGGGTTACAGATACCAACCTTTTAGGTAACATTGCATTTGAGTCAGGGGACTGGGCTGTGGAAAAGGTTGACGATAAGTATTCAGAGGTATCAAACAGGGTAGGCATTCGTTATCTAACGCTTGAGCCTGGAAAGTATTACTATTGTATCGGGCAACTTACATTAAGATCAAAGATAGGCTTCGGTTATTATTTTGAGATTGTGGATCCCACCCCTTAAATACCAAGCTGTATGGCCGGTATCCCCAGTCCAAACTGATACATCCCGGTGGCATGGACAAGCAGTTTTTTGCCTGTCCGTGTTAGAAAAAAAGAGGTAAGGACGAATCTACATATAAATTAGCCGAAGTCTTTTGCAGGTTACATCTTATAGATTGAATCGAAACGTTAAATGGTTGCTATGCACATATTTACAAATAACTGAGAGTGCAGAAAAAACATCCAGAGAAAACCCGGAATAGAGGCGGAAAGTTAAAATGGACCAAATCACTATTTTCAGGGTAAAAAGGGTTAGTAATAATTTCAGATGTGTTTACGACACTCTTTCTGAAAGGAGTTACACGTAAACCCGGACAATCCATAAAGGAGGCTTTGGGCCGTAATCCAGAGCATGAGATTAAGGAAGCAAAAAGAGAGTTCCAGGCGTCTGCCTGGAACGGATTTCCATGTAGTTGAACTTGAGCTGTTCAAAGACGAGCAGATCAAGGCATTTGCCGAAACATGGTATATGGTTACGGGAGAGTGGAAAGGGTGGCGACAGTACGCTGCGCGCTAATATTCTCCGTGAAGACCTGTGTCAGGAGTTAGCGTCAGCCCCAGGAATTTACTGGAACCAGGCCGAAAAAATAATTGTCTATATCCAGTAGAGGGTCGGCGTCTTACAGGCGAGAGATAATAAGATTTTTGCCTTTCCACACAGGACATTTCAGGAGTATCTTACCGCTTCATGTATCAAAAGAAAGTGAGATTTTGAAGTCTATTTAAGGGACAGGGTCAATGCGGACCTTTTCCATGGTGGAGAGAGATCTTTCTTCTAGTGGCTGGTTCTTGCAGAAATACACCAGAAAATATATACGAACTCATTGATGCTTTGGTGCCCAATGATTACGACGAAAAAAGTTTATTTCGGGCCACAATCTTTCATGCCCAATTGGCTGCCCGCGCTATGGAGGAAACAGGTTTTTTGGCCTTTGTGGATGAGGAGTTGATTAAAGGGCCGGGTCGATTTGCCAAAATTCACAAACGTATTCAGGGGTGGTTGCTGCAGGCGATTACGGCTGATACAAAATTAAGTCCTACCGAAAGAAGCTCTGCCGGGACGGCGCTTGCGAAAATCGGAGACCCTCGAATTGATCCTGAAAAGTGGTTTTTGCCGAAAGAGGAGGATTTCGGATTTATTCGTATTGAGGCCGGTGGATTTATAATGGGAAGTGATAACCCCTTTGGTTTGCAGGATATGAATGGTAATGTCTGGAAATGGGCACTACATAGTTTTTTAGCATACAAATCATTGTTTTATGAGGAGTCATTAAAGGAAAGTGTGATTGACTTACGGTGTAATATTAGATATAAATAACCTATGTAAAATGGGTTGGACTTAAATTTCTATTCATGTAGAAAGGGGTATAGATAGTGTTAAAAGGATTAAAAAGAGACTTAATTACGATACTGACGATTTGTGTGGTAGTTTTTGGCGGATCTCTTTACAGTGCCAATAATATTAATGCGGAAGAGGGTAAAAAGAAGACTATTTATATCTGTTACTGTGCCGGTGGCTGTCTCTGTGCCTATGAGACGTATGAGCCCGGTGGAAGATGTGTCTGCGGCCTGGCTACGATACCATCAGACAGGGAAGAGATGAGTGACGAGTACGAATATGAGTGTGACTGCGGCACCATGTGTGAATGTGGAACAGTGGCCGATGAACCGGGCCTGTGTCATTGCGGAATATTGGAAATGAAGGAAGTGGAGTAAGCCGGGTGTAAAAGTGAAAGGGTGTTGTTCATCCTGATCTCTATATGAGAGGTTCCTGATTATTTAATATGATATCGTTTGGTAAGTTCAAACGTTATTCAAACAGTTGTTTCGTTATCTACTTAATTAACAGAAAGTCGGGTGGCATGGACAAACTGCTGTTTGCCTGTCCGTGTTTGTTAACACTTCATAGACCTTAGTACTTGTCTTCTGTATCGTTACCAAACGAGCTACATAACAAAGAGGCCGTTTGGAAAACTGTCCCATACCTTTCTTGATTGAGGGCAGTTCATTTAACCAGGTGAAGAGGTGCTATTGCAGAAGAAGATAATTGCAGTCTGTCTCACAATTAAATTATACAAACCGACGTAGACTTGTGAATTCCCGACTCAAGGTTTACTCATATTTTGCTTGATAATTCTGCCCTGAAAAATCCACTGTTTTTACAGCAAGCTCCTTTTCAAGTGCGCGTAAATCACCATTAAGTTTTTTACAAAGGGCCCTTTGTATTTTTGCTTCACTTCCCTGTTCTATCATTTTCTCAGCAAAGTTGATGTGATGTTCTGCATGAAGTTCTTTCGCCTTAGGTACGGTCAGACCAATAAGACGTTTTAGTTGATCGCTGATCGAAATGATTTCTCCCGTCTCAGGTTCTATCATGTCCGTGTTGATCCCATATCTTATAGCCTTCCACCAGTTTTCTTCAAGGTACCCTTCATTAAGGCTGCTTATGGGTATTCCCGCAAAGAACCTGTCTTGATATGTGTCTACGGCTGCCTGTATAAGCGCGGCAAATGCCCCGATACGGCGGACGGATGTGGGAATGTCAAAGATACGAAACTCAACAGTGCCCAGTGGTGGTTGGGGACGAATAATCCACCATAAATCACCCGGCTGCCTAATGTCTCCTGCCGCAAGGAATTTTTCGTAGAAATCTATAAGTTCTGCAAATGATTTAAAGGGTGGGGCAAATTTTGTTCGAGGCATAGAATGAAACAGGTGCGCGCGTGTGGAAACCAGACCGGTGTCTACACCATCGTAGTATGGGGAATTTGCGGACAGGGCTAAGAGAGGATAAGCCCAGCGCCGCATTTCATTCATGATATAGATTGCTGCTTCAGCATTTTTTACACCGACATGTATATGTAATCCAAAAGAGAGCATTCGGTGGGCAATATATCTGCAATTATTACGCACCCATTGATAATGTTCGCTGTCGACGAAGGGCTGTTTTTTCCAATCGGAAAAGGGGTGACTACCGGCGGCAACAATGTTCACATTAAGTTTACTGCAGCAATCAGCCAGGATAGTTCTGCCGTTTGATGTTTCTCGTAAAAGTTCATCTACCGTTTCATAAACACCGGTACGTGTCTCTAAAACGCATTGTAATAGTTCATAACAAACTCTTTCCCGGAAATCAGGTTCAAGGAGTGCCATAACTTCATTTACAGTAGGAGTAAGTTCTGCAGTTTCTTGGTCTATCAGATGTAGTTCTTCTTCTATTCCTAATGTAGGAAAGTCATTTCTCTTAAACGGTTTCACGATTCCTGTTTCCTTCTTTTTCTTTGACTGAAAACCTGAATTGTCAGTTCAGTCGGGTAGCCGCAACCTTCAGGTTGCGTTGTTTAAGTAATTTTTCATCTATACAATGTTTCAGGCAAACGAAGGCTAACTTCCTGTACCTGTTCGGGCGGGAAGTGTGCGATTACAATAAGATTTAATAAGGAAACTCAACACTTTTAAGAATATCTTTTGACATATCGTAAATCAAGTAAAAGATCCGTAATAAAAATTACTTATGAACACTTTCCGTGTTTACTAGAAAGACTATTTGACATAAAAACATTCTGTGATAAGCTTTAGTACTATGATAACAAAACATAATGAAAAGCAGGATATTCCCGAAGAGATGGTACTGGTCCCAGAAGGTCTGTTTTTAATGGGAAGCACGGAGGATGATATTAAAAAATTGTTAGAACTTGATCGCAATGTTGAGGCGAGCAGGTTTGATGTAGAGATCCCGCAGAGAGAGGTCTATATTGGCCCTTATCTGATTGATAAGTGTCCGGTTACCAATGCGGAATATAAGAGGTTTATAGAATCGGGTGGTTATAAGAATAGAGCTTTCTGGTCGAAGGCAGGATGGGATTATGTTTTAAAAATAAAACCTCTGGACGGTGACAGTGTGAACAGCGCCATGGATGGTGAAGATGATTGTCCGGTGGTAAATATTTCATGGTATGAGGCAGAAGCCTTTGCAGAATATATGGGAAAAAGACTCCCTACTGAAGCAGAATGGGAAAAAGCTGCTCGTGGTACGGATGGCAGGTTATATCCTTGGGGAAATGAATTTGATAAAACAAAACTGAATTGCTCCGAATCCGGAATTGAAAGCACAACCCCTGTTGTAAAATACTTACAAGGCAGAAGTGAATATGGATGCTTCGATATGGCGGGAAACGTCTGGGAGTGGACAGCAGACTGGTTTGACAGTCAGTATTACCGTTCTGCCCCAGACAGAGATCCGCAGGGGCCTGATAAAGCTGAGGATAAGCCGTTTTTCGGGAGACCGGAAGATGTGGGTACTTCTATTTACGAATTGGAGCCCTCAAAGGCAGGTAACAGCTCACTGAGCGATTGTAAGGTGTTACGTGGTGGTTCATGGAACGGTGGAGGTGTTATTCATATCCGTTGCGCAAATCGTGATTACGATGAACCTGATTACAGAAATGATACTATTGGTTTCAGATGTGCCAGATCTTTAATGTAAATTATCATATTGAGTTTTACGTTGATCAGACGGAATGAAAACGTAATATTATTTTAACTATATAGAATTAAATAACTTTGAAAGTGAATAAGAAAAAATGAAAGAAAAAGAGAACCTGGATAAGCTGTGCATAGATACTATTCGAACATTATCAATTGATGCAGTTCAAAAGGCTAATTCCGGACATCCCGGCGCCCCCATGGGTCTTGCACCTGTCGCATTTACGCTTTGGGATAGGTTTATGCGTCACATTCCTCAGAATACTGATTGGCCAAATCGAGATCGTTTTGTGCTATCAGCCGGGCATGCGTCCATGCTTTTGTATAGTATATTACACTTATTCGGATACGATGTCAGTCTTGACGATATTAAGAATTTTAGACAATTGCACAGTAAATGTGCCGGACATCCGGAGTATGGTATGGCGCCGGGTGTTGAAGTTACTACTGGACCTCTTGGGCAGGGAGCGGCAAACAGTGTTGGTATGGCCATGGCAGAAAGGTGGCTCCGGACATATTTCAATCGTCCCGGTCATGAGATAATTAATTATAATATATTTGCTATTGCGGGTGATGGGTGCATGATGGAAGGGATTTCCGGTGAAGCGGCATCTCTGGCAGGACATCTCGGCTTGAGTAACCTGGTGTGGATTTATGATAATAATAATATCACTATTGAAGGTGAAACATCGCTGGCATTCAGTGAAGATGTTGCTGTTCGATTCAAGGCATACGGTTGGAATGTGCGGCATGTTGCAGATGCTAATGATCTGGAAATCCTGGAGAAGGAAATTAAAGGGGCTATAGAAGAATTAAATCGCCCGTCTATAATTATTGTTGATAGTCATATCGCATATGGCAGTCCTAATAAGCAGGATTCGGCCGGCGCTCATGGTGCGCCTCTGGGTGTAGATGAAGTAAGAGCGACAAAAGAAAATTATGGTTGTGATCCGGACAAAACATTTTATGTGCCTGATGAAGTTGCGAAGTATAAAGAAGATGTAATTGAAAAGGGCGCAAAACTGGAAGAAGAATGGAATGAAAAGTTGAAAGCCTACGCGAAAGCACATCCTGATCTGGCAAAGCAGTTTGATATGATGCAGAACGGTGAACTGCCGGAAGATTGGGAGAGTGTGATCCCGAATTTTCCGACCGATTCAAAAGGGCTTGCTACTCGGGAATCAAACAATAAAGTACTAAACCCGATTGCTGATAAGATACCCTGGTTCATGGGCGGTTCTGCAGATTTAGGGCCTTCTACAAAGACTTATATAAAAGACGCTTCCAGCTTTAACAGGGAAGATTATGGCGGAAGGAATTTTCATTTTGGTGTTCGTGAACATGCTATGGGGGCAATTATTAATGGAATGTCGTTGAGCAAGATCAGGCCATACGGTGCCACATTTTTTGTTTTTTCAGATTATGTTCGTCCCGCTATCCGTTTGTCTTCACTGATGAAACTGCCAGTAATCTATATCTTCACCCATGATAGTATTGGTGTTGGTGAGGATGGGCCGACACACCAGCCGGTAGAGCATCTTGCATCACTTCGTGCAATGCCTGGCTTAGATGTCATTCGCCCTTCGGATGCCAATGAGTTATCAGTGATGTGGAAATATATCATGGCGCTAAAGGACCGTCCTGTTGCGCTTGTTTTAAGCAGGCAGGGTATGCCGACCATTGACAGATCGAAATACGCTTCGGCTGATGGTGCTGCAAAGGGCGCTTATGTTTTGATCGAGAGTGACGGGAAATCTGATATGATCCTGATAGGTACCGGTTCTGAGATCAAAATATGCCTGGATGTATATGATCAATTGACAAGTGAGGGGATCAATGTAAGGGTGGTAAGCATGCCTTGCAGCACTCTTTTTCAAAGCCAGGATAAAGCGTACCGTGAAAGCGTTCTACCTCGTTCTGTAAAGGACCGTATTGTGGTTGAGGCGGGTTCTACTTTTGGTTGGCATGGTTATGCCGGAAGAGAGGATGATTGCGGTATATTCGGACTTAAGAGCTTTGGCGCTTCAGCTCCATCAGGTGACTTGTATAAAGAGTATGGCTTTACTACTGAGAGAATAGTAGAGGTTGCAAAAAAAATGGTAGAGAAGAGTAAGAGGTGAAAAATTTTTTTCAACGATCAGTATGAAAAAGAAAATTCATGCCTATCCAAATAAGCAGAAGCTTTTAACTGCGACTGCAGAGCATATGGTTGGCTCTATTGTGCAGACTATAAGGAATAACGGGGTGTGCAATGTTGTATTGTCAGGAGGGAGCACTCCGGGTGGCGTTTTTTCTCTATTGGCATCAGATTCAAATCGTGATCAGGTGGATTGGGGCAGGATTCATATTTTCTGGGGTGATGAACGAATGGTTCCTCCGGAACATAATGATAGTAATTTCAGAATGGCGAGGGAAACACTTCTTGATCATATCAAAATATCGGACAAAAACGTTCATCGAATTCGAGGAGAGATTGCGCCGGAATTGGCTGCTGCAGAGTATGTAGAGTTGTTGAATGATCATTTTAAAGGCAGTTTGCCATGTTTTGATCTGGTGTTACTCGGATTGGGAGAGGACGGTCATACCGCATCACTCTTTCCCGAAACTGATGCGGTCGAAGAGTCTGAAAAGAACGTAGTTGCTGTTTTTGTTCCAAAATTAGATACATGGCGGGTAACGCTGACATTGGCTGTGATTAATGCAGCCAGAGAAGTCTTATTTCTGGTTTCGGGAAAGTCGAAATCCGAAATTATACAGCGTATTATAAGTACTAAACAACCTGTTAAAGAACTTCCCGCAACCATGGTTAATCCACAAAATGGCGAGCTTCATTGGATGTTGGATTCTGATGCGATGGTTTTAATAAATAAAAGCGGAAGAGAAGTAATGTTTCCTTTTTGAATTACATAAAAAGTTAAAAACGCCTGAAGTTTAAAGTGAACCAATTGAAAGATAATTGCTTTAAATTAACTTTAGTTACTAAAGTCCACTTAAGGCACTTCAAATTTTTATTAGTGAGGCATAAATAATTATGAGTAAACAAGTGTTTGGCCTTATAGGTCTAGGTGTTATGGGACAGAATTTCGTTCTGAATGTTGAACGCAACGGTTTCAGTGTCGCGGTATATAACAGATCGAAAGAAACAACAGAAAAGTATATTGAAAGTCCGGCGGCAGGTAAAAATATCAAGCCCACATTTACCTTAAAGGAGTTTGTTGACTCGCTTGAAAGTCCTCGTAAGATCATGTTGTTAGTCAAAGCGGGGGTGCCTGTTGATGCGACTATACAACAACTCGTCCCTTTACTGGATAAAGGTGACTTGATTATTGATGGTGGAAACTCTTTTTTTCTTGATACGGAACGACGGGCAAAGGAGTTGGAGTCTCAAGGATTCAATTTCTTTGGCATGGGAGTTTCCGGTGGTGAAGAGGGTGCTCTATGGGGACCAAGTCTGATGCCGGGTGGTTCCAGGGATGCTTACAAGGAGGTTGAACCTATTATGACGGCAGTTGCCGCAAAGGCAGAAGAGGATGGGGAGTCATGTGTGACATATATTGGACCCGGTGGATCAGGCCATTATGTTAAAATGGTACATAACGGTATTGAGTATGGCGATATGCAGCTTATCGCGGAGGCTTATGATTTGCTCAAACAGGCACTTGGGCTTTCTGCTCAACAATTTCATGAGATTTTTGCCGAATGGAATAGAGGAGAACTCTCATCTTTTTTGATCGAAGTAACAGCGAATGTTTTTAAGAAGGTGGATGAAGAGAGCGGCTTACCGTTAGTAGACGTAATACTGGATAAAGCAGGTCAGAAGGGCACAGGCAAATGGATGAGTATAAATGCTCTGGAACTGGGGGCCGCAATCCCTACAATAACTGCGGCAGTTGATGGCAGAATTCTCTCTTCTCAAAAAGAGGAAAGAGTAAAAGCTTCTGGTATATTAACAGGCCCAACCGGAAAATATACAGGCGGGTCCGAACAAAAGCTGATTGACGCAGTTCGTGACGCGTTATATGCGTCTAAGATCTGTTCTTACGCGCAGGGGATGAGTTTGCTTAAAAAGGCTTCAGATGAATACAATTATAACCTGGACCTTGGTACCATCGCCAGGATCTGGAGGTCAGGTTGTATTATCAGGGCAAGGTTCCTTAATGATATAACAAATGCTTATAATCGTAACAGGGAATTAGCTAATCTGCTGGTAGACGGGGAGTTTCAAAAGGCGATAAATACACGGCAGGATGCCTGGCGTTTTACCATCAAGTGTGCTGTAGAAATGGGCATACCCATGCCGGCGATGAGTGTGTCATTGGCCTATTATGATGCTTACCGCAGTGAACGCCTTCCGGCCAATTTGATTCAGGCACAAAGAGATTTTTTCGGGGCACATACATTTGAACGTATTGATAAATCTGGTATTTTTCATGCTGACTGGGAGGAAAAATGAATAAATCTGAGTCCACTGCCATAGTGATTTTTGGGGCGTCTGGTGATTTGACGAAACGTAAATTAATACCGGCCTTGTTTGAGGCGAGCCTGGAAGGCCTCCTTGCGAAAGATACAACGATAGTAGGGTTTGCCAGAAGGGAAAAATCCCATGAACAATTTCGTGTTGAAATTGAAGAAGCATTGGTGGGATTTACCCGGTCTAAGCCAAATGCCGGTTCCCCGGAATTGAAGGTTTTCAGCTCATACTGCTATTACCAGACCGGAAATTATGATAATAGTAAAAGCTTTCATGATTTGAAGGAACTTCTCGAAAAGCTTGATGAAGAGAGCGGAATACCTGCTGATAAAAGTAATCGTCTCTTTTATCTGGCTACTCCTCCAAACGTTTTTTCCGGAATTGTAGGAATGCTTGGACAGACTGGACATATAGCAGATCCAAATGATGAAAACCGTTGGACCAGGGTAATTATTGAAAAACCTTTTGGCCGCAACCTTCAAACTGCCTGTGCTTTGAATAAAAACCTGTCGGCAATATTAGATGAGAGTCAGGTTTATCGAATTGATCATTATCTAGGCAAAGAAACTGTTCAGAATATTATGGCATTCCGTTTTGGTAATAGCATATTTGAACCGCTTTGGAACCGTCGTTATGTTAGCCATGTTCATATCACGGTTGCTGAAGCTGTTTGTGTGGAAGGTCGTGGCGGTTATTACGATAACTCGGGAGCCCTTCGCGATATGGTACAAAATCACATGTTACAATTGTTGGCGCTTGTAGCGATGGAACCACCTGCTTCTTTTGCACCGGATGCAGTACGTGATGAAAAAGTTAAGTTGTTAAGCGCGATACCTCCCATTAAAGTCAATGAAGCCAGCGAATGTTCCATTCGTGGTCAGTATGCTGCAGGGACTATAGATGGAAAACTGATTCCGGATTATTTGAGAGAAAATGGTGTACAGCCTAATTCAGTAACCGAGACTTTTGTCGCACTGAAATTACATGTAGATAACTGGCGTTGGGCAGGAGTGCCGTTTTATTTTCGTACGGGGAAGGCCCTTGCAGATCGTCTTACTGAAGTAAATATTGAGTTCAGACAACCGCCCCTGGCCCTGTTTAGTCATATGCAAGATAATAAGAGAGAAGAGAGGAGAAGAATGAAACCCAATATGCTCTCTTTAAGGGTTCAGCCTAATGAAGGTATACGTCTGTCAATAGGAATGAAGGTCCCGGGACAAAAAATGGTTTTAGAGCCTAATGACATGGAATTTTGCTATGAAGATGTTTTTGGCGTTGAATCACCGGGAGCATATGAACGATTGATTGTAGATGCAATACTTGGTGATACTACCCTCTTTATTCGTCAGGATGAAGTAGAGGCGGCATGGAGATTAGTGAATGGTGTGCTTGATGGATGGGCCAGTGAAGAAGTACCACATATTCACCTCTATCGGGCCGGGACCTGGGGTCCATATGCAGCAGATGAGTTTATTACTAACGACATAAGAAAGTCGAAGGCACTGTAAATGAGGCTTTGCTAATGGTATTTCTTTTCAAGCAGGCTACCCCAATGGGTGTTGTATGGGTGGACGCAATAGACTTTTTTTTGTCCCTGAACAAGAGGCCTTCCTTCATTTGCCCACTTAAAGATTGAACCTTCCAGATTATACACTTCCTTAAAATCCAGTGTTTGTAATTTACCTGCCAGGTTGGAAGAACGGTATCCTACTGAACAGTAAACAACGATAGGAGTATCTGGCCTGATGTTTGTCAGGTATTTTAAGAGATTTTTACACTTATACGAAATGTTTTCTGCCCCCGAAATATGACTGCCCTGAAATTCTTCTTTTGTTCTTGCGTCAATTAAAAAGATAGACTCTTTTTTGAGGTTGGTTAGCCATGAATATAGCTCATCAGTCTGGAGTTGTTTAACATCAGGGTATTTGTTTCTGACGTCTTGTATGACCTCTGACCAGATTGGTGCTTCATAACTGTTTGAGCATCCTGTATTTGCTCCCACTCCTGTTGCGGCTAGCATTGCGGTAAATATAAGAAGTATCTTCTTTTTCATTTTTACAAATAGTTCCTACATTTCTACTGGATTCCAGTATAGGATTCACTGCCCGACAAATAGCAGGTAGGCTTACGAAAGCAAGGTTTTTTTATTTTACGGCATACGTTGAAAAAGGCCCACCTTGTTATTCCGCATCAAACCATAACTCATCTACATCATTCCTGTGGATTCTGATATTTTTATTTCCTTTAGCAATGTACGAAGAGAGTTCATTGAGGTTTCCTATTGCAAAGGAAAGAAATTCCTGGTCACTTATTTCGTCACTGAGTATTTGCTCATACGTTCTAAATGCGGTTTCAACATCTATCTTACCATTGCTGAGCGATGAAACAATCTCCGCTAATTTTGATATGCAATCCGGTGAAATTGGGTGGAAGTAGGCTCTCTCATCAGGTTGGTCCCAATCAGATTTTGTTATCATCTGGCTATCCCTCTTTTTTTTCAGTTAACAGATCGTTTTTGGTAAACTTTATCCAATTATTTAACCATTTTAATTATTGAGCCTGCGCATAAACTCGACTCGAATAAAACATGCGTACTCTTTATAGTATATTAATAGTTCATTAGTACCATATGTGGCGTTGCATGTGGTTTCATCCTTCTCTATAATGGGACTTATACGTCTGCTCTATTAATTATCTGAATAAATTCCCGGTTGAGTATGTATGGTTGACATTCCGATTGTTCTTAGATATCGTCTCTTTGTCATCCTTTTTCAATCGCCCTTCCACCGTTGGTCATTAAGGATATAAGCTATGTCTGTATTACCGTACGCTCCTCGCAGACAGTGCTATGCATCTATATCTTCCAGGTCTTCTGAAACAAAAGTCAGCCGTTTAGTTGTTTATTTTGGGTACTATATTGATTATAATTTAACGAATCCTTATTATCTACTAAATTGTGTGATAGCAATTACATATGATTTATTTATAAAAACAGGTTGACTGTTGTGTAATAATAGTTATTATTTAACAATCACTGTTGTTAATATTCTGTTTTAAGTTTACTATTTTTAAAAAGGAGGAAATTAGTATATGTCAATTATGTCAGAAGCATACATGAAGATGTACCCTATGGAAGCGAAAGATAAAAAAGCATCCGGTAAGCCGACAGCGGTACTGGATATTCCAGAATTTAAAAAAGCGTGGGACCTTCACCGGGAGACGAGTATTGATATTGTTAAGCGCTTTGAGTATATGGCCCAGTGTGTCGGTTTCACTGATAAAGATACAGAGGCGATTAAAGAATCATCGGATATAATTGCCGCAAACTTGAAAACAATCCTTGATCATATTTATTATGAAAAACTGATTACTGACCCATGGTTGTCCAGGTGGTTCAGGGATGAAACAGGGAAGATTTCCAGGCAATATGTTGACGTTCGAAGGGCAAAGCAGCAGAAGTTTCTTCTTCGGATATTGGAGTGCAAATGGGATGAAGATTTTTTAAACCATGTTCGATGGGTTGGTGCTATACATGTACCTACATTCGGGTTGGAGGAAATGTATATACCTATGAGATTGAATATCGCACTCTGGGGTTATATCCATCAATATTTGTTTAACCTGTTTGCTGAGGAGCTGAGGAGTGACCCTGATAAGTTACGTCGAATTACGACTGCCTGGACAAAGCTCTTCTGGTTGGTTATCGATCTTTACCATATCGAATATTTGCCTTCATGGATGTAATGATTATGGTGTTATAAATTTTCTGTTCCCGCCCGGACATCATATTGATCCGGGCGGGTGATAATTTTATAGCAAGCGTGGTTGATTATTGCGACTTTTTCAGTTTTAAATAATGTGATAAATTTGATTTTTTATTTATTACCGGAGTGATTTTTCCTTTGCTTGATGTGAGTATTGTCATTACACCAGGGCCATGGCCGGCGATTACACAGTCTGAATGAACAATGATACCTATTGAAATGGCGTCCGTCTTGTAGATTCTTCCATAGGTGTGGTCTGCGTCAGAAATAGCTACGAAATCACCAAATCGTAGTGTTCCAAGTCCGAATTTCTTAACAATTTTTTCATCAAACATCTGGATGTCATAATCTCCTGAATAGCTATGGTTTGAGCCTAGTCCGGACCCCATAATTGCTGCCGGTACTATATGGGTTACAGGAAATTTTATAGTGCCTTTCGACTCTTTTGCGGGTATCTTTGATAAGAGGCTGGGAGAGATGTTCATTATGTGTATGTCCGGATAATAGTTTGACAATACCAATCCTGTGCCATATGCCTTAATCTGCATCTTATCACCGACTACCATCTTTTCAAGTACCTTTGTTGGAAAATCTACTATCACATGTTCTATGCCTCCATGCTTTCCGGTTACAAATCCTTTGGCTCCCTTGGCATCTCCTGATACAACCTTTACTTCATTTCCGGCACATGCCAGTGTGTTAAGTCCGGCATTTGGTGACCAGCTCCCTGTAGGTTTCTCTGTATTTGTTATACTGACTCCCGGTTCTACATGATCGGCTGCCCATCCAATGGCCGGATCTCCTGTCCTGACATTATAAGTGATTCCACCAACACTCGGTAGGACAAGTGGTTTACCATCAGCGCTGATAACGTATGGTGTGTTGGCAAAAGTAGGACTTGATATCTGTCCTGTTACAGATTGCATGACTAATTTTTTTTCGTTGGTTTTAATCAATTTTATAACTCCTTCGGTTCAAAGTATGCTGTTTTGGAAATTAATAAGTGAAATCTATTTAGTTTTTTTATTTGATAAAAATTTGCGTAATAAAATAAATATTGAGTTCCAGATTAACACATTTGCAAGTGTTCTACCAAATAAATTTAAACGTTAATTGAAGCTTGACCGCTAAACCTTTTTGATGTTATATTTTCTTAGTTTTAATAACAGTTTTTGATGCCATGTTTGGGGAATAAGGTCTTATTTGGAGATGATTATGGAAACGTATATAGATAAACTTGCTCCATGGGAAGAGAGAAGTGCATATTATATAGAGGTAAAACTTGGCAGGAAAGTTAAAGACCTGAAAATATTATTAAAAAATCAAACGGAAAAGATGATTGCATCTCAAATCACCTCTGCTGATGAAATTGTCGCCAGTCAGGGTATAAGTGAAGATATCATCCAGGAAATTGGTTATGATATTAAGAGTATTGGGCTGGGGATGAGTGGGTTGAAAGCAGCGTTTGAGTGGGGTATTTCTGACGTTGTCTGGTTATTGGAAAAAAATACTGATGAATTTCAGACTGTTATGATGAACCTGTATAAGGTCCCTGATAAACAATTGGATGATATCCGGTATAAATTGGATGATACATTTGCTACGGGTGATATGGAGAGTGCATTAGAAAGGTTTAGGGAAATAGAAACATTTATAAAAGATGATTTCTCTGTTTGTATCAGCCTTGGGATAATTTATTTCTTTCATAAACTAGATAAGGAAAAGGCTTTAATCTACTTTGAAAGAGCCATCAAATATGCCAGACCGTACTCTGCTTATTACACAAGTTTTGCGTTATTATATAAGGCATTAATCAAACGCGACTTTGGCCTTATAGAGGAGGCAGAAAGGTGTTCAGGTGAAGCCATTAAGTTTTCACCGGGATTTACTGAAGCAATATATCAGAATGCTCAGTATAATGCGCTTCTGGACAGGCCAGAAAAGGCTATCACACTATTAAGGAAGGCAATAAAGGAGGATATTGTCTATTGCTTAAAAATTTTGAGGGAACAGGATTTTAAGCAGATAAGTTCTGAAATTGCTAAATTGTATGAGGAAATCAGGGGCCAAAAAATTGAAAAAGTTAAACAAGTAATGGAAGAAGTAAAAAAGAATGTGCTTTTTTTAGATAATGCGGTAAAAAATATTGAGAAACTCGGCTATGATGTGTCTCTGGAATTTTCAGTTGAATTATACCGGGAAGGAAACCGTGAAATAGATTTATTGGTACAAAAAAATTCGATCTTTGATGCGCATATTGCAGGAATACTACTCTCTCTTTTGCCAAAAAAACTTAATCGAGAAAAAGAACTACTAAAAAGGAGAGGTAATCAGATACATATGGACCTTGATAAACAAATAAAAGAGTTAAGTGACGGGATGACTGGTAAAAAGAAGAGGGGTGGCCCGATATTTTTCATAATTCATTTCTTATGTGGCCAGATTGTTGCATTTCCATTCGGATTGTACATTGGAATGCCTTTGGGGCTGTGTATAACAGAGGGCCTTCTTTTCGCGATATGTTTTTATGTAAATATCATACAACCTCAATCTCAATGGAAAGAGGTTGGTGATAAGCAAAGTGAACAAGAGAAACTATTGAGAGTTATGAAAAAAATATAGATGGACACTTTTGATATTCTTATTTCCACTATTGTATTAAGGCCATACGTTTTTATCTTATTAGGACTGTATTTGATCGCCGGCAGTTTTCAGCTTGGGTTGAAGAGAATAGCGGCTTTTACCATCCTGGCTTATTTAATCGCGTTCATTTCTGAGTATGCTTCTACCCGTACTGGTATACCTTATGGCTTTTACCATTATACCGGTGAAACTCATGGGAAAGAGTTGTTCATTTCTAATGTTCCTTTTATGGACTCACTTTCGTACTCTTTCCTGGGGTATTTCAGCTACTCTCTTGCTCTCCTGTTAGTTTCACCGATAACGAGGACAGGGTGGAAATTTGAACTTTCTCACCCGCCCTGGTATTCAAAAAGAGTACTCATTCTTGCCGCAATATTGTTTGTACTCCAGGACGTATTGATAGATCCCGTCTCTCTCAGAGGGTCTGAATGGTTTCTCGGCCAGATATATTATTATCCGGAAAAAGGTATATACTTTGGCGTGCCTTTATCCAATTTTTTGGGGTGGTTTGTAGTGGGGCTTGCCATTATATATTGTTTTCAAAAGTTAGACCATAAGATGGGTTGGTCAAAAGAGCTTGCCGGTAACGCTCTAATGGGTCCGGTATTATATTTTCTTAATATGATTTTTGTTTTGTCAGTAACCTTCTATATCTGTGAATACGTTATAGGGATAATAAGCCTTTCTATCTTCAGCATACTTGTTTTTATTACTTTATTGAAAATACTTTCTGTATTCTCAACAAATAATTGACTACTGATTCAGCTCTCATCACCTATAATCAACAATATGATGTGCTTATATAATTAATGAGTATGACTTCACTTGACAACCTGGCATTATACCTGTTAAAATATGTTACATTATCAATGTAGGCTTTTTATATTATTTCATAAGGAAAGGGGATATTCAGTATGAGAGTTTTTTTGAATTTTTTTGTTGTAGCACTGCTTGTAGCATTCTTTCACACACATAATGTTTCTGCTCAGGATGCATTATCAGCAGAAGATGCTAAGGCAGCTCAGGCAAAGTTAATTGAAGCATTGAAGTCACTCAAGAAGGAAATCAGGACTGAAGTTACAGTAGAAAACGGTGGTTCTATTACAGGGACTGTAAAATGCAAAAGAGTAAGGCACCCTCAAGACGTTGTTGTCTATATTGAAGAGGTTAATGGCAACGACTATCCGGCACCTGAGGAGAAGGGTATTCTGGACCAGTTAAATCTGACATTTGTTCCTCATGTGATAGCTGTTCAGAAGGGAACAAAGATAGATTTTCCAAACAGTGATAGCGTAAGGCACAATCTTTATTCGCCACCGGATTGCTGTAAACAGTTTAATCTTGGTACTTATGATGTTGGTGTTATTAAAACAGTTGATTTTGATCAGGCTTGCTCCGTACCTCTTTTATGTAATGTACATGCAGAGATGTCGGCATTCGTTTTAGTACTGAATAATCCTTATTTTTCCGTTACCGAAAAAGATGGTGTTTTTAAGATAGATAATGTTCCACCGGGTACTTATAAGGTAAGTGCATGGCATGAGAAATTGAGAACTATTACTAAAGATGTCACTGTTGAAGCAGGGAAAGCAGCAAACATTGATTTTAATTTAAAGAAGAAAAAGTAAAACAATGGCTTGCCAGACTACATCGGACGAAAATATAGCTACAGATGCTGAGGTTGTAAATCGAAGAAGGGTTCTCTCTCTACTTGGTTGGGGGTTTATAGGTGTATTCCTGACTGTAGTAGTTGGTTCTGCTATCAGGTTCTTCTTCCCGCGTATTATTTACGAACCTCCTACAAAATATAAGGTGGGTTATCCACTTGAATACACTCTGGGAGTTAGTGAAAGGTTTAAAAAACAGTTCAGGGTATGGATAGTGAGAGAGGTTGACAGGATATACGTGGTTCAGGCTAAATGTACCCATCTGGGTTGTACTCCTAACTGGTTGTCAACAGAGGGGAAGTTCAAGTGTCCATGCCATGGAAGCGGTTTTACTCCAGATGGGGTCAATATTGAAGGGCCTGCACCAAGGCCTTTGGAAAGGTTTAAAGTCGCACTGGCTGAAGATGGGCAGATTATGGTTGACGAGAGTGTGAGGTTCAGGGGAGAACGGGATGAATGGCAGAAACCGGGCGCATTTCTTTCGGTTTAGTTGTTTGGAATTTGTAGCTCTTTTTTTCAGGTGTATAATCCGGTAGTTAACGATTGGTTTTATATATTTAATATTTCTTTAATTATTAAGCTTTGATGAGAACGGTATTGCCTTTTCAGGCAATACCGTTCTATACGCATATTTTTACAATGTATTTTCCTGCTTTTACCAGAAAGGGTATATACTGGTAATGATGCGGGTCACGATTTCTGGCTTTGCTGGCCGAGTTTTGTCTTTTTATCCTGATAAGGATGGACGGGGGGGTGTAGTTGAGTAATAATGATGATAAAGACAAACTGGATATACGGGAGTTGATAAATAAAAAAGGTATTCCCGGGGCAATTAAACATACCATAGCAAACTCTCAGATTTGGCGTTCATTTTTTCGCCACAGTCTTGAGGACACACCAAAGACGAGGATGCAGACAATAATAGGTAATGTCTTTCTTCACCTGCATCCAGCCAAAGTGAAAAGGCATGCTCCGCTTTTTAAGTTTACCTGGTGTATGGGTGGCATAACATTCTTTACATTCCTTGTTTTAGCGATAACTGGTGTCTTTCTTATGTTTTACTATCATCCAAATGTTAGAGACGCATATTGGGATATGAAAGGATTAGAGAACCATGTGCCTTTTGGTCTTCTCCTGAGAAACCTTCACCGGTGGGGCGCTCATTTAATGGTAATAACGGTATGGTTTCATATGTTCAGGGTGTTTATGACAGGTTCCTATAAACCACCAAGAGAATTTAATTGGGTGATAGGTGTTGTCCTGCTGGTCTTTACATTACTATTGAGCTTTACCGGATATCTACTTCCCTGGGACCAACTGGGCTTTTGGGCAGTGACAGTTGGTACTAACATGGCCAGGTCAACACCTGCCCTGGGGCATGAGGGCCCTTTTGGTGAGTTGCTTGGCATGACTGCATATAACGATATAAGATTTGCGTTGTTAGGCGGTTCGATGGTTGGTGGTAATGCGCTTTTAAGGGCGTATATATGGCATTGTATTGGTTTGCCATTGATAGTCAGCATATTTTTAATAGTGCATTTCTGGAGAATCCGTAAGGACGGAGGAATTTCTGGTAAACTATAAGCTGCAGGGGTACGGTGCCTCTTGGCCTGGTATCTAATATATCTTACTCCAGAACTGTATTTAGAAAATATTGTAACTTTATGTTCATGGTACAACGCGCTCGCTCTCCTATATAGAAGCGTTCTGAGGAGTATTGAGGGAGAAAGTTTATCTGTTTTGCTTGATTGATTGAAGTGGTTTGTACTGTTGAATTTCCCGCTTGTTGACACTCCTCTTTTTCGAGAGGAGTCAAAATAGTGGAATCCTCTCGAAAGAGAGGAGCATATACTTGATTTACGCAACAGGTACTAATGAGAAATAGGAGAAAAAATTGGAAAACATCTGGCACATTATAAGCAAACCTGACAATATTCCGATAATTGGATTAATCATTCTGTTGGTTTTCTTCACATGGCTGGCATTTAGTCAGGCATTTGAACATGATCGGCTAAGTGAAGAAGAGAAAAAATAGAAATTACCGAGTAAATTGCTCAATCTAAGTTATTTATAATGAGGAAATAATCAAGTGGATTACAAGGTCGTCCAGGCTGATGAAAGTTGGTTTAGAGAAAATATAAGTTGTCAATACGCTTGTCCAGTTAATACTCCCGCATCCAGTTATATTGAGAGGATCCAGGAGGGGGAGTATGATAGTGCATTGGGTCTGAACTATATGGCGAACCTGTTTCCTCATATCCTTGGCAGGGTATGTACACATCCGTGTGAGAGTGCCTGCCGTAGAGGTAAGATTGATGAACCGGTATCAATCTGTTCACTTAAGAGAGTAGCAGCGGATTTTGCGGAAAAAGAGTATCCAAAAAACCGTTTAGTCGCAAAAACGACAGGCAAGAGAATTGCAATAATAGGAGCAGGACCTTCCGGGCTCGCTGCCGGTAATGACTTATCCATTATGGGACATGATGTTACGATCTATGAGGCGCTTCCTATGGCTGGGGGTATGTTAAGTGTGGGTATTCCACCCTACAGGCTTCCATGGAATAAGATTGAGGGAGCCGTTAATTGGATAAAAGAGCTTGGTATAGAACTCAAACTGAACTCTCCCATCAGTAATTCTGATGAATTTGAAAAGTTAGTTGATAATTATGATGCTGTATATATAGCAGCAGGCGCTCACAAATCACCGGAGTTAAATATACTTGGGGAAGATTTAGGAGGGGTTCTGCATGGTATTACCTATATGAAAGATATTAATCTTGGCAGACAGCAGAAAGTGCCATCGAAGGTTGCCGTGGTAGGTGGGGGATTTACGGCAATTGATTGTGCGAGATCGTCCTTAAGATTAGGTGCAAAAGAGGTTTTTATTATATATAGAAGAACATTGAAAGAGATGCCTGCCGGTGAGTTTGAAGTAAGCATGGCAGAGGAAGAGGCAATAAAAATACTGTATTTGACTACACCAGTAAAGATATCAGGAAATGAAAATGCAAAAGTAAAAGCTATAGAGTGTGTAAAGAATAAACTGGGTGAACCTGATGCTAGTGGTAGAAGAAGGCCGGAACCTGTTCCCGGTACTGAGTTTACATTGTCTGTAGATATGGTAATTGCTGCGATTGGACAGTCACCGGATACAAGTTTTATAACCGAGAAATCAGGAGTTAAATTTACAAAATGGGGCACCATTGAGGTTGATGCCGATAGTTTTACAACAGGTAGGACGGGTGTCTTCGCTGGTGGAGACTTTATGACCGGCCCAAGGAATGCTATCGAAGTGATAGGTGACGGTAGAAAGGCTGCCAAATCAATAGATAAATATCTGAGTGGAGATAAAGAGAGAACGTATGATTATTTCTTTAAGGATCAAGATCCGGTGAGGAACGATCCTGGTTATGAGTCAATACCGCGCCAGGAACAGAATTCTGTACAGATGGATGCAAGGTGGGATATTGACAAAGAGGTTGAACTTGGCTTTTCAAAGGAGGATGCGTCTAAAGAAGCAGACAGATGTCTGCTTTGCCACTATAATATATTTATAGATGAAAAATGTATACTGTGCGGAGGATGTATAGATGTTTGTCCTCACAATTGTATCGAAATGATTTCACGAGACAAGGTGGATACTGAGGATCTGCCGGAAGGATCAATACCGGATGACTGGGATGCTGTTATGGCGATAGATGAGGAGAAGTGTATAAGATGTGGTCTCTGTGTAAAGAGATGTCCGGTAGACGCGATAAAGATGAAGAGATTTTCTTATGCAGAAGCTGTAGTGTAAAATGATGGTTAAGAACTATATGTATGACAGTAAATTAGTGTTATAGAGCGGATTGTAATTAATTATACTTTATTTTTTAGAAGGGGATTTCAGGTGCCGGAGAAGAAAGATACTGAACAAAGAAGATATCGCGCACTGGCCTTTGTCAAAGGAGAATCACTGGCAAAGGAGAAGGATTCACGTGTTTCTGAAGATGAACTGCCAACCTGGCCGTATCTTGTGAGGAAGGAGTTTCTTGCCGCCATAATCGTAACGATAATCTTACTGGTCTGGTCCATCGCGCTTAATGCACCATTAGAGGACCCTTCAGACCCGAGCGTAACTCCTAATCCCGCAAAGGCGCCATGGTATTTCCTGGGGTTACAGGAAATGCTTGTATATTTTGATCCGTGGATAGCAGGGGTAATTTTCCCTTCATTAATCGTTATGGGATTAATGGCAATGCCTTATGTTGATATAAACCCCAAAGGTAATGGATATTATACTTTTAAGGAGAGATGGTTTGCTATACTGACGTTTTGTTTTGGTTTCCACATTCTCTGGATTCTATTGATAATCGTAGGAGTATTTATGCGTGGGCCTGGCTGGTTGTGGTTCTGGCCGTGGCAGGAGTGGGATGCTCATAGAATAGTAGCTGACACAAATTATGATCTGACTCAGTTTATAGGCATTGATTCAAAATCCCTGCTGGGTTCTCTAATCGGTGGAGGTGTTATAAGTATCTACTTTTTCGTGGGAATGGTAATACCATTTCTTTTTCTGAAAGTAACAGGGAGTCGGACACTTGAAAAATTAGGAATAATAAGATACTCGCTGGTAGCATTTTTGTTCTTGTCGATGATGGGACTGCCTATTAAAATATTTTTAAAGTTAGTATTTCACCTGAAATATATATGGGTTACACCATGGTTTAATATATAAAGACGAAGATGCTCAATTTATAGTTCGTATATTTGTCTCCCTGTCAAAAACACTGCTTGTTTCTCCTATCTCAACAAAAAAATCCGGTTCCATCTTTATACTTCTGATCCAGGACGATTCACCTGGTGGTTTCCAGTATAGTTTGTAGCCTCCAGGAGGCACTTTTTCAAAAAAGTAATGTCCTTTCTCATCTGTAATTGCCTCAAACCATTTACCCTCGCGTGGCTTGCCAAATAATCCCCATTTTTCCAGCAATGTTATTTTTACCTGACAGCCAGGTAATGGCTTGCCTTTGTTCAGCATGCGACCTGATACCTTGCCATAATTTTCTGCTTCAAACATATCCTCTTTTATCTGTTGTTTTCTTTCAAACTCAACCGTTAACTCATCTTTTATTTTCTCTTCAATTTCTGCGTCCTTTCTATTATGTTTTTTTTTCAATTCAGACATTAGCTCCTCTTTTATCTTTTCTTTCAACCTTTCAGCATCTACGGGTACGTGTTCTCTCCCTTTTTCACGTGTACTTAAGATGTCTCCCCAGTCGCTTTCGCTATCCTGCTCACTTCCCGGAAATTCTATCTGTATTGCCACAACTTTCTCTCTGGGAATTTGTATCGTTACACTTCCGGGTTTCTTCGTTATTTTCTTAATTTTACAAATTATCATTCTTTTTTTACCGTTGGCTTTTATGAAAACTGTATCCGAATATTTTTGATCGGGTTCTGATTTGATACTAATCGAACCAATCACTTTTTCGGGAACAATAGCTTTAACATACTCCTCGTTCATTTCAAGTATCTTTACATTAATTTCTTCATTAAAATCTTCTACACGCAATGTATCAGCGTATAATTTTGTACATATGGTTAATAGTACTATTAAGGAAATACAAATGAATTTATACGTCATTTCTCCACCTTCCGTTCAAAATATGTTTCGGTAAAAACTACCTTAAAAATCCCACCTTCTTTGTCCTGAGATTTAATAAGAATCTGGTAAGAAGGAAAACTTCTTTATCCTCCAGACCATAGTCTGGAGCTACTTTTGACGATCCCCATCTCTGTGGGTCCTTTAAATGCATATATAGGTAATCCGGAGTTAGTCTGTCTCCAACTACGCTTAGATTAGGGCCAACGGCCCCGCCTTCAAGGCCGATCTGGTGACATGCCTGGCAACCTTTCTCATAATATATCTCTTTGCCTTTTTCCACTTCCTGAACTAGAGACGGCATACTCATATCAGATTTGGCAGCTATCTTATCATCGACAAGAGCTATTTTTATATAGTCTGCTATAACCTCAACTTCCTGATCCGTAAGATTAAATTTCGGCATTTGTTTCAAAAGAGGCCTTACTATATCGGGTGACTTCAGGAAGTCTACAAGCCACTCCCTCGTTACTCTGCTGCCTTCATAAGTGAGCTCTGGTGCGAAATCGCCCCCATTACCCTTTATCCTGTGACAGACCAGACAATTCAGGTTCCTGACAAGAGTCCCGAATTTCCCCTGCGGCTTATATTCTTCCGATGTTGACTTAGCAGAATATTCTATCGGTATTGAGTTTTCTTTAAAACTTGCAAGCAAACATACTAACGCCTCTAAATCCTGGTCAGTAAGGCTATATTCAGGCATTTTTATACCCTCTCTAAATTGTCTGGGGTCTTTCAGCTTTGCCACTGTCCAGTTTGTCCAGCTTCTCTCCATATCTTGAACGATTCCAAAATCAAGGAACTCCACTGTCTTGGAACCAAAAAGTGTAAGGTCCGCACCTATTTTATTCTCCTTTTCAAATCCTTTTATTTCATGACAACCAAAACAGCCATATTTCTTTACCAACGTCCTGCCTGTTTCAACAGAGGCAGGATCAATCTCCTCTATTGACACAACTTTGTCACCTTTACTTTCTTCCTCTACCTCAAAAGCATCCCAGTCAATAAATTCCGCACTCATAAAGGCTACCAGATCTTCTACTTCATTGTCAGAAAACCTGAAATGCGGCATTTTTGTTCCTTGGTAGTATGCTTTGGGGTTTGTTATCCACTTTGAAAGCCAATCACTACTGAGTTTATTTGCTATCTTTGCATGGTCTGCCGCATATACATACTTTACCGCGCCACCCTTACCTTCTGTCGGATGACAGATGACACACCTTGACCTGTTATAAAGAGATCTGCCTCTTTGATATACTTCTTCCTCTACATCAGGATTAGCGGTAACCTTTAAATCCTTTTTATTCCGGCTCAAACTCACCAGAAAGTCGGCAATGTTTTCAACTTCCTTATCTGAAAGTTTAAAATTCGGCATCCTTGCCTTTTCATAATATCCCTGTGGATCTTTCAACCACGTCATTATCCATTTATAGCTTGCCTTCTCTCCTACAAACGTAAGTGGCGGACCGATCTTTATCGTTGTAATACCCTCTACGTCGTGACAGCCGGTACAACCCCTTTCTTCTGAAAACAGCCTCAACCCCGCTTCGATCAATGATGCTCCGGGCAGTCCCTTAACATTTTTATGACACATAATACAGCTGGACTGAACAAGTCTTCCTTTGTGCATAGGGTTTGGCCAATATTTTACATTGCCGTGCCCCTCTTCCATGGAAGTCGTTGCTCTCCCCTGACCTTCGTGGCATATGGTACAGCCAAAACGCCTGGCAGGATGGTTCTTAAGAAAGATATAGTTTCCAGGGTGTATTTTAAAGGGTTGTTCATTGACAACGTTCTCAGGTCCTTCAATATTAACATGACAGGAAATACAACGGTCAACCCTGCCAAGCTCTTCAATATTTAACTGAGAAACTTGTATGCTCGGACGTTTTTTTTCCGAAGTCTTAAGTTTATCCTGAAGTTTATTTAGTGGTGATGTGTACGATGTCAATTCCTTTTCGTATTTTTCAATCTCTGTAGTTAATGACATCAGGCTTTTTTGTTTTCCCGCAAGTATGTTTTTTACTTTATGTATCTTTGATACCAACTCACTGGTATCACCTTTCAGTTTATCACGTTTTTCCCTTAAACCTTCACTCTGATATTTTGTATAGAGGTATTCCTCTTCGAGTACTCTGTTTCGTAAGTCAGTTAACTGATGTTGGAGGGGAGTAAGTTGTTTTTGTGAAATATTCTGGATCTCCGCCTTTAATTTAAAGTATTCTTCCTGATCACCGGATTGCTTGAAATTTTCATTTGCCTTTTCGAGTTTATCTTTTACTGCCTGAAATTTTGTCTGGACTTCGGGGCTGTTAAATTTTTCCGTTTCTTCTTTAATCTCGTCGTTAATTCTGTCCATTAAAAGAGAAAAATAGTTCATTTGCAGCTGTTTCCAGGGTCTTCCTTCATATACTTCGTCCAGGATTACCCAGATAAATGACCCCAGTAGTATGAGACTTGCAAGGATGAATAGAAACGAATAAGATTTTTCTTCTTCTTTCTTCATAAAACTACATGCGTTATGTAATTAATATAGAATCGCCTGAGACAATTTTCTTCTGTGCTTCTTCTAAAACTATAGCATTTTTAATACAAATCCTTTCACACTCTCCACAACTAACGCAATCCGCAGGGTTCATCAATGCAGCACTACCATTAATTTCGAAAGGCATTATGGCGCTATTAATCTCCAGACAATTAAACGGACAGATTGTAACGCAAGCCTCGCATCCGCTGCAAAATTCCTGATCGACAACCGGCTTTGGCCTCTCTCTTAAACTTACTTTCTTACAAACATTACCGGAAGGATCTTTTACGGCAGATGACGCACAGGCCATACCACACACACCACACTCTATACAAAGTGATGCTATAATATGATGGTTCTCTTTCACCTTGCCGGAAATAGCTCGCATCGGACACTGCTTCGCGCAAGCAGTACAACCGGTACATTTGTTAGTGATTTCATATGGCATAAGTTTCTCTAAAAAAGACAGCTATGCAAATAGATTATTGTGGCAGTGTTTGTGCTTGCTCTTATAATTTTTGTACTTATCTAAATGTTAAACCATGGTGTTACCCATATGTATTTCATTTGAAATATCAACCTCAAGAACATCTTTATCGGTAATCCAATCATTGACCAGAAAAGAAATGACACAGTTATATATCTTATGAGCCCAAGCTTCTGAAGATTATTACTGTTCCTGGCCTTCATAATTACATAGGGAATTACCATTCCGAGAAGATAATATAACGTCACAACACTGCCTCCTGTAATAGAACCTGATACAGATCTTGAATCGATACCAAGGAATTGCGTAAAATCATAATTTGTTTCAGCGACAATAGCGTGTGGGTCCCACTCCTGCCATGGCCAGTACCATAACCAGCCGGTCCCACGAAAAAAAACACCAACTACTATCAGTATCACCCATAAGAACAGAAAACCAAAACTAAACACTGAGACTGCAAACTTTCGTTCTCTGATCGTGTAATACCCACTGCCTTTTGGATTAATATCGATGTAGGGAATGGCCATTAAGCCGACAATAATCAACAGGGGAAAAAGTACTCCTGCAATCCAGGGATCGAAATAAACAAGCATTTCCTGTAAACCAAGAAAATACCAGGGTGCTTTTGAAGGGTTAGGGGTGATATTAGGATCGGCAAATTCCTCCAGTGGCGCATTTCTTAGTACACCCCAGACAAGCAAACCTGCCGTGACAAATATGGCAACTAAGAATTCCTTTCTTACAAGAAACGGCCATGTCAGGACTTTGTCCTTTCCTGATTGCTCTTCAGGCGGCCACTTACCTTGTTTTTGCAAACGATCATTCTTAATAGCTTCCCGGAAAGCGACTACTGCAAAGAAAAACACTGCGATGCCAAAAAGGGCTATTACCTCATTGTCTTTAAGAAATAAGATGTGTATTATATTTGACATAATAATTCCAGTGATAAAAATAGTGTGAGTTTCTGCTTGCCGTCAGGTAGGCGGAAACTCGCACAACACAATAGTTCATGATCTTACTAAACCTTAGCATATTCAAAGCCTGAGGATAGTGATAGCACTCAATTCAGTAATTACAAAGAACCTGAAAAGCCGTCTTTCCTGACCCTCCATAAATGCACACCAATTAAAAGGGCGACAAATAAAGGAATGGCAATACAGTGCCATACATAAGCCCGTAGCAATGCGTTTGCCCCTACGCTTGAACCTCCCAATAACGCGAAACGGACATCATTATGTGCCGTCATTCCCAACTGTTCTCCAAATGGTCCTTCATGCCCAAGTAGCGGTGTAGCTCCTGCCATATTTGTCCCTACGGTAATTGCCCACATCCCCAGTTGGTCCCATGTTAGCAGGTAACCGGTAAAGCTGAGCAGCAGAGTTAAAACTAACAGGCCGACACCTATTAACCAGTTAAACTCCCTTGGAGCTTTATACGAACCTGTCATAAATACCCTGTACATGTGGACCATGACCGTAATGACCATCAAATGACCTCCCCACCTGTGTATATTGCGCAGTATCTTTCCAAACGGGACACTGTAATGAAGGTCCTTTATATCCCAGTATGCTTCACCGATAGAAGGGTGATAATAAAACATCAGGTATACACCTGTTACCGTAAGGAAAAGAAACAGAAAGAAGGTAATTCCTCCCATGCACCAGGTATACTTCAAGGCCAGTGCGTGTCTTGATAAGCTAACCGGATGCAGGTGCAAGAAAAAATTACCAACCACCGCCAATACCCTGCTGCGTTTTGTATCGTCATGTTTGCGCCTGAAAATCGATTTCCAGATCTGTGAACTTGTTACATATCTCTTTATCTTCTCGTCTTTCTCTTTATCCATTACTTGGTTTTCCCATTATATCTTTTTAAACACTGATAAAGGCACCTGGTTTATCCCATTGTCGCCTTTCTCCTCTAAACCTGACACTCTCATCAACCATAATCTCTCCATTTTCTGATAATGTAACCTTGAATCGGTCCAATGGCCTGGGGGCAGGTCCTTCGATATTTATCCCATCGGGTGTGTAGCCGCTGCCATGACATGGGCACTTGAATTTGCCCTCTGCTGCCAGCCAGTTGGGCGTACAACCCAGGTGTGTACATTTTGCCTCTATTACATATAATTTATTCACCTCACGGACTACCCAGATTCGTCGCAGTTGTTTAAACTTTTCGTTTACCCCCTGTGTGTATTCAGATAGATATCCAATTGTATACTTTGTTGGAGGTTCAAAAAGCGTTCTGGGGAAAAAGAATCTTATGGTTGAACCGAGAACAGCGGCAAGGAATAAACTGATAACTCCCCATCCACCATAGTACATAAATCTCCTTCGGTGTACTTTGTGCTCGACTTTATCAACCAATTCAGGATTTGTACTGTTTTTCATACTATTCACCTTGCCGTTTTAACAGTAAAAGTCCGTAGAAAAGTGACGACGTTTCTTATTTTTTCCTCTTCTTTCAACGTATACTGCCATGGTGGACAGAAAGGGCTTTTTCCAAATGCGGCCGTACCTTTCTTTATAACTTCAATCAAATATTCATCCTGCACCTGGTCCATAAAATCTGGATCAGTAAAGTTTCCTGGTTTCGGTTTAAGGTCACTTGCGTAATAATTACCATCTCCTTTTCCGTATTTTCCGTGACATGGTGAACAGTGTTCTTGGTAAACCCTCCTGCCATTACGAATTTCAAACGACTCTTCAGGTTGGAATTTCAGTTCGTATCTTTCTGTCCTGGTGCCTTCTTCTGTATTTGCGTAAGGTTGAATAAGAGGGAAAAATAAGAAGATAAATATAGTAAAAAAACTTATGGCTGGCATTTTCTGACTTAATCTGTATTTTTCTTTCATAGTGCACTTGTTAAAGAAACAGTAATTGATATAAAGGCTATAGCTTTTTTAACACCAAACCTGGATGAATCAGGGCCAGACAGGAAAAGAATATTTATAAGGTTACTATTTACGTTTTTTTAAAGTAAAGTTTACCTCTACAGTCCTTCCGCCTTCTACTGATACATCCTGTTCCTCAGACCTCAGTTTTTCGTGCCATGTCTTTAGTTTATATGTTCCGGGTGGTACATTATCAACCTTAAAGTTTCCATCTTTTGCTGTAACCGCAAAATAGGGGTTATCTAATACTACAACATACGCGGACATTTCCGCATGCACGTTACATAGAAGCGGTACTTCACACGACTCATTGAATGTAACAGGTTTTGAAGCACCAATGTCATACGTTCCAAGATTAAACTGGTTGCAGCTGTCAGGAGTAGAAAATACGTTATGCCTGACCAGGTCACTATTAGGAAAATCTATCGTTGTCCCTTTCTGTACTGCTATTACGTGTGGAACAAAAATCAGGTTCAACTGGTCAACAACGCCATGTTCTTCTGGTGGTTCAAAGTTGTTGTCCCCTGCTTTCTCAATATAGAC
>NZ_BAOS01000032.1 GCF_002443295.1 Candidatus Scalindua japonica
TTCTAATCTCATCGTTAATTCTGTCCATTAAAAGAGAAATATAGTTCATTTGCAGCTGTTTCCAGGGTCTTCCTTCATATACTTCGTCCAGGATTACCCAGATAAATGACCCCAGTAGTATGAGACTTGCAAGGATGAATAGAAACGAATAAGATTTTTCTTCTTCTTTCTTCATAAAACTACATGCGTTATGTAATCAATATAGAATCGCCTGAGACAATTTTCTTCTGTGCTTCTTCTAAAACTATAGCGTTTTTAATACAAATCCTTTCACACTCTCCACAACTAACGCAATCCGCCGGCGTTATCAGTGCAGCACTACCGTTAATTTCAAAAGGCATTATGGCGCTATTAATCCCCAGACAATTAAACGGACAGATAGTAACGCAAGCCTCGCATCCGCTGCAAAATTTCTGATCGACAACCGGCTTTGGCCTCTCTTTTAAACTTACTTTCTTACAAACATTGCCGGAAGGATCTTTAACGGCAGATGACGCACAGGCCATACCACACACACCACACTCTATACAAAGTGATGCTATAATATAATGGTTCTCTCTCACCTTGCCGGAAATAGCTCCCATCGGACACTGCTTCGCGCAAGCAGTACAACCGGTGCATTTGTTAGTGATTTCATATGGCATAAGTTTCTCTATAAAAGATAGCTATGCAAATAGATTATTGTTGCAGTGTTTGTGGTTGCTCTTATAATTTTTGTACTTATCTAAATGTTAAACCATGGTGTTACCCATATGTATTTCATGTGAAATATCAACCTCAAGAACATCTTTATCGGTAATCCAATCATTGACCAGAAAAGAAATGACACAGTTATATATCTTATGAGTCCTAGCTTCTGAAGATTTTTACTGTTCCTGGCTTTCATAACTACATAGGGAATTACCATGCCGAGAAGATAATATAATGTTACAACACTGCCTCCTGTAATAGAACCTGATACCGATCTTGAATCGATACCAAGGAATTGCGTAAAATCATAATTTGTTTCAGCGACAATAGTGTGTGGGACCCACTCCTGCCATGGCCAGTACCATAACCAGCCGGTCCCACGAAAAAAAACACCAACTACTATCAGTATCACCCATAAGAACAGAAAACCAAAACTAAACACTGAGACTGCAAACTTTCGTTCTCTGATCGTGTAATACCCACTGCCTTTTGGATTAATATCGATGTAGGGGATGGCCATTAAGCCGACAATAATCAACAGGGGAAAAAGTACTCCTGCAATCCAGGGATCGAAATAAACAAGCATTTCCTGTAAACCAAGAAAATACCAGGGTGCTTTTGAAGGGTTAGGGGTGATGTTAGGATCGGCAAATTCCTCCAGTGGCGCATTTCTTAGTACACCCCAGACAAGCAAACCTGCCGTGACAAAAATGGCAACTAAAAATTCCTTTCTTACAAGGAACGGCCATGTCAGAACTTTGTCCTTTCCTGATTGCCCTTCAGGCGGCCACTTACCTTGTTTTTGCAAACGATCATTCTTGATAGCTTCCCGAAAAGCGACTACTGCAAAGAAAAACACTGCGATGCCAAAAAGGGCTATTACCTCATTGTCTTTAAGAAATAAGATGTGTATTATATTTGACATAATAATTCCAGTGATAAAAAGAGTGTGAGTTTCTGCTTACCGTCAGGTAGGCGAAAATTCACACAACACAATAGTTCATAATTTTACTGAATATTAGCATATTCAAAGCCGAAGGATAATGATAGCACTCAATTCAGTAATTACAAAGAACCTGAAAAGCCGTCTTTCCTGACCCTCCATAAATGCACACCAATTAAAAGGGCGACAAATAAAGGAATGGCAATACAGTGCCATACATAAGCCCTTAGCAATGCGTTTTTCTCTACGCTTGAACCTCCCAATAACGCGAAACGGACATCATTATGTGCCGTCATTCCCAATTGTTCTCCAAATGGTCCTTCATGCCCAAGTAGCGGTGTAGCTCCTGCCATATTTGTCCCTACGGTAATTGCCCACACCCCCAGTTGGTCCCATGTTAGCAGGTAACCGGTAAAGCTGAGTAGCAGAGTTAAAACTAACAGACCGACACCTATTAACCAGTTAAACTCCCTCGGAGCTTTATACGAACCTGTCATAAATACCCTGTACATATGGATCATGACCGTAATGACCATCAAATGACCTCCCCACCTGTGTATATTGCGCAGTATCTTTCCAAACGGGACACTGTAATGAAGGTCCTTTATATCCCAGTATGCTTCACCGATAGAAGGGTGATAATAAAACATCAGGTATACACCTGTTAACGTAAGGAAAAGAAACAGAAAGAAGGTAATTCCTCCCATGCACCAGGTATACTTCAAGGCCAGTGCGTGTCTTGATAAGCTAACCGGATGCAGGTGCAAGAAAAAATTACCAACCACCGCCAATACCCTGCTGCGTTTTGTATCGTCATGTTTGCGCCTGAAAATCGATTTCCAGATCTGTGAACTTGTTACATATCTCTTTATCTTCTCGTCTTTCTCTTTATCCATTACTTGGTTTTCCCATTATATCTTTTTAAACACTGATAAAGGCACCTGGTTTATCCCATTGTCGCCTTTCTCCTCTAAACCTGACACTCTCATCAACCATAATCTCTCCATTTTCTGATAATGTAACCTTGAATCGGTCCAATGGCCTGGGGGCAGGTCCTTCGATATTTATCCCATCGGGTGTGTAGCCGCTGCCATGACATGGGCACTTGAATTTGCCCTCTGCTGCCAGCCAGTTGGGCGTACAACCCAGGTGTGTACATTTTGCCTCTATTACATATAATTTATTCACCTCACGGACTACCCAGATTCGTCGCAGTTGTTTAAACTTTTCGTTTACCCCCTGTGTGTATTCAGATAGATATCCAATTGTATACTTTGTTGGAGGTTCAAAAAGCGTTCTGGGGAAAAAGAATCTTATGGTTGAACCGAGAACAGCGGCAAGGAATAAACTGATAACTCCCCATCCACCATAGTACATAAATCTCCTTCGGTGTACTTTGTGCTCGACTTTATCAACCAATTCAGGATTTGTACTGTTTTTCATACTATTCACCTTGCCGTTTTAACAGTAAAAGTCCGTAGAAAAGTGACGACGTTTCTTATTTTTTCCTCTTCTTTCAACGTATACTGCCATGGTGGACAGAAAGGGCTTTTTCCAAATGCGGCCGTACCTTTCTTTATAACTTCAATCAAATATTCATCCTGCACCTGGTCCATAAAATCTGGATCAGTAAAGTTTCCTGGTTTCGGTTTAAGGTCACTTGCGTAATAATTACCATCTCCTTTTCCGTATTTTCCGTGACATGGTGAACAGTGTTCTTGGTAAACCCTCCTGCCATTACGAATTTCAAACGACTCTTCAGGTTGGAATTTCAGTTCGTATCTTTCTGTCCTGGTGCCTTCTTCTGTATTTGCGTAAGGTTGAATAAGAGGGAAAAATAAGAAGATAAATATAGTAAAAAAACTTATGGCTGGCATTTTCTGACTTAATCTGTATTTTTCTTTCATAGTGCACTTGTTAAAGAAACAGTAATTGATATAAAGGCTATAGCTTTTTTAACACCAAACCTGGATGAATCAGGACCAGACAGGAAAAGAATATTTATAAGGTTACTATTTACGTTTTTTTAAAGTAAAGTTTACCTCTACAGTCCTTCCGCCTTCTACTGATACATCCTGTTCCTCAGACCTCAGTTTTTCGTGCCATGTCTTTAGTTTATATGTTCCGGGTGGTACATTATCAACCTTAAAGTTTCCATCTTTTGCTGTAACCGCAAAATAGGGGTTATCTAATACTACAACATACGCGGACATTTCCGCATGCACGTTACATAGAAGCGGTACTTCACACGACTCATTGAATGTAACAGGTTTTGAAGCACCAATGTCATACGTTCCAAGATTAAACTGGTTGCAGCTGTCAGGAGTAGAAAATACGTTATGCCTGACCAGGTCACTATTAGGAAAATCTATCGTTGTCCCTTTCTGTACTGCTATTACGTGTGGAACAAAAATCAGGTTCAACTGGTCAACAACGCCATGTTCTTCCGGTGGTTCAAAGTTGTTGTCCCCAGCTTTCTCAATATAGACAACGGTATCGCCTGAATGCCTTGTCCTTCTGCATTTCACTTTACCTGTTATAATACCGGGATTCTCTACCGCAACATCCAGCCTTATCTCATTCTTTAATTCCCGCATGGCCTTTTGCAGTTTCTCCTTCATTTTCTGGGATTCATCCTGGGCCCTCAAGTCAGTTGCAAGTAGAAATAAAATAAAAAATGCGAGTACTGTTAAACATAATCTCTTCATAAATTCAAATCTCCTTTCCCCGTCATAATAAGACATCGTCCATGACACTGCACGAATGTAAACTTTCGGCTATCAATGACAGAAACCCGGGCCTGAATGGTAAACGGGGAGGTTTATATCTGGCCCGGGCTTCTGTTTATCAACATAGTAATTTATTCAAAAAATTTTGTACTACATGTTCTAAACAAAATGCTATGTAACATACTGCCTGTTACAAACAGCTTAGAATGCGATATCTACGCCAAGTCTGTAGGTAGTATCCAGAAAACTTCCAAGATCAACTCTATCTGCCTCGTTGCCGTCAGTTCCTGTTTGTTCGTCTTGATAATCTGACCAGTGTGCACCGGCAACTACCTTGAAATTTGCTCTGGGAACAATTGTTGCGTCAAAAGAGTATTTCGTAAATGACCCTATATCCCTTACATCATAATCAGGATTAACATTTTCTACCCTGACAGCTGGTATAAGCCATGGAAGGACGACGCACTGTAGTTCCGCGGTGTAAATAGATGTATGAAATGATGAACCTGACTCCTGGGCTAAATTACTACCGAATGTACCTGCTCCGTATGTTATTGACCCCTTTATATCATCTTCCATAAATGACGCGGCCCCTATAAAATTAAAATTACGCCAGTTTGCGTCAACAAGAACACCAAAACGTTCAAACCTGTTTGCCTCGGAATCGAAAAGGCCTCCATCAATCGGATTGCCAAAAGCGCCTGATGTAGGATCATCAATATATGCTCCGGTAACACCTCGATAATAATAACCCTTTATCCTGACAGAATCGTCACGCCAGTTCTCTTTTGCTGCCAGCGAATCGTCTACAGACTCTTCACCTAGTACGCCCATACCGCCTATCTTGTACGATACCGTTACATACCAGTCTTTGCTCTTATTTATCTCTCCTCCAAAAATACCACCAAGCACTCCATCGTCACCAACCATATTTGTTATTATAGTATCCATATCACCGGAACCATCGAAAAGTTCAGCTCCTTCTCCTGTTTCACCATTAACGATACCTGCCGCCCATTCAAAACCGCCTCTGCCTTTAGGCCCATTCCAACTACCCCAGATCTCAATTCCATTCTGGGCCGGGTGGAAACCAAAGAAGTTACCGGCCGATATTGTTGGCATCACATCCATCATATAATTTGATAACGAAAG
>NZ_BAOS01000033.1 GCF_002443295.1 Candidatus Scalindua japonica
TTTTGACGGGAAAAAGAGATTCAGAGCTGGCGACTGTTGCAGCGGTTCAATCTGCCACGAGTCGTAGTGCACGTCTGTGACATGCTTCCACTTTCTCGAGAAGATTCATCCACGCTCGCTGATGATACGAAAAGCTGGTTATGCCAAAGCGTTTTTCACAATCAACCAACCTGGTTGCCACAGGCTTGACACACTTTGGGGGTCTTTTTTAGCGGGGGAAAAAGAGATTCAACAATGAGCGATTCTGACTCGTAATCCTGCATCGTTTGCTCAGACAAACCAATGTTAATCAAGTCGGAATTACTAAATTTGGCTAATGAATCTTGAACAGCCATACTGATCGTTTCAAAATTTGCGGCGCCAGGTTGCAATAACGTACGCTCTCCATTTTCTACGATAACAATGCGGGACGGATTAATCTCGGTGGTTGTGCCACGAAACCAAAACCAGTTTCCCGTATTAAAAACATTAAGCATGTAAATGGCCGCTACACCAAATACAACAAGTGTTAAAAGAGGTTCAATAATCCGTATTTTTGAAGGATGTTTTAACTCGGTCATTTATAAGATTCTCCAAGTGTACAAACAGGAATTCTATTAGTGCTGAAAATAGAACGCAGATGAACACAAATTTTCCATTCTTATCTGCGTTTATCATGAAAATCTGCGTCCCATTTCCATTTTCCATTGCACACTGTACAATGACCGAAATGCCCAGCTTACTCTCTCGCTGACGCGATTGCTTCGCGCATCTGGTTAAAGTGTGTGCGCGAGTGTCCAGGCAATCCGATCATGAGGTTGTTTCCTGTATTCAGGTAATTAATTTTTTGTTTCACAAATTCTGGTGGCAGTTCTGCAATCAACGCCACCGTTTCAGATTCAGTTCGTTTCCAGGCGGCAACAATTGCCCGGGGGGAAAAACAACTTCTCGTGCTCCTTTGCCCCCCCCAAAATTCTTCTTCCAAAATTTTCTTGATAAACAAAATGGGGACTTAAGCCCCGTCTTTTGCCGGTGGCGGCCCGTGTCGCAAATGTCCGGAGACCCGTGACCAAGTCACATCCAGGGGGGGATTGTGCTCGATAAATACGATGGGCCTTCTTCGTTCATGCTGACTGCGCACGACATATCGACCGTGGTACACACTTTAAGATAACGCAGATGAGATGGGTACAGTCGTGATTACTTCTGTGCATCATTCGCACTACGGAATCCGATTTGTCACTGGAGACCTAGTCATTACGCACTAACATCCTCAGATGCC